>NZ_JAYGHZ010000259.1:0-25366 GCF_034931285.1 Synechococcus sp. BA-120 BA3 | reverse complement strand
GGCTGGCGGCCGCCGCCCTCGACCACGCCCTGGCGGGGGTCCAGGCCCATCGCCGCCACGGGGCCGGCGGGGTCACCCCCCTTGCCGTGGCCGAGGCCCTGGCACGGGGGGCGGGACCGGACTCGGAGTCGCTGGGCTGAACAAGCGGACCAACCGGAACAGACCGGTCATGGCCACGGACCGATCCGGTGACGCTGGCGATTCTTCGTACCAGCCACAGAAGATTTAGCCCTCTGCTCATCCAAGCAAAGCCAATTACTAAAGAAACCCGAATGTGTGTGGGTTCACATGTAATTCCTTAAAAGTTGTTCCAGACACTTTCTGTCCCTGCCAGTGGGTGGATAATCCATCCACACTTTCGAAGGCGCCATTACGCCCCCTCCTATGACCGTCTCCGCCGTTGCGACGCGAAGGGAGGGCTCCACCCGCAGAGGGAGTGATTCCATCACCTGGTATCTCACCTCCATCGGCAGAGAGCCTCTGTTGACTCCGGCCGAGGAGATCGAGCTCGGCAACCAGGTGCAGGCGATGATGCATCTGGTGGAGGAATCGAAAGGCGGCTACTCCGTCCAGGAGAACAAGACGATCAAGGTCGGCCGCCGCTCCAAGGAGCGCATGATGCGCGCCAATCTTCGTCTCGTGGTGAGCGTCGCCAAGAAGTATCAGGGCAAAGGTCTCGAACTGCTTGATCTGATCCAGGAAGGGTCCCTCGGCCTCGAGCGCGCCGTCGAGAAGTTCGACCCCACCCGGGGCTACAAGTTTTCCACCTATGCCTTCTGGTGGATCCGCCAGAGCATGACCCGGGCGATCGCCTGCCAGTCCCGGGCCATCCGCCTGCCGGTGCACCTCAGCGAACGGCTGACGACGGTCCGCAAGGTGAGCCTGGAGCTGGCCCACAAGCTCGGCGCCATGCCCAGCCGCCGGGAGATCTCCGAAGCCATGGCCATCCCCGTCGAGGAGCTCGATTCCCTGCTGCGCCAGGCCCTCACCATCTCCAGCCTGGATGCCCCCATCCATGCGGAGGACGGCCGCAGCTTCCTGGGGGACCTGATCGCCGATGGTTCCGCCGAGGAGCCGCTGGATCGCATCGAGCGGGGCATGCACCAGGAACAACTGGCCGAGCTCATGGGCCACCTCTCCGCCCAGGAGAAGGAGGTGCTGGCCCTCCGCTTCGGCCTCGACGGCATGGAACGCCACACCCTGGCCGAGATCGGCCGGCAGCTGGATGTGTCCCGGGAGCGGGTGCGGCAGATCGAACTCAAGGCCCTGCGCAAACTGCGCACCCTTTCGACTCGGAGCGCCGTTCCCCTGTCCTGATCGGCCGAACCGTCAGCGGCGCCCCCCTCCGATCAGAACCCGCTTCAACCAGCCCTTGGCCTGGAGCCCGGCGATCTTCATCCGGCTCTCCCCCTTGAGGCCCCGGTCGCGGCGGATCTGGATCGGAGCCTCGCTGAGCCGCTCCCAGTCCGGCAGCCAGCAGTTGTCGGCCCGCGGGAACCAGAACTCGAACACGGAGGTCGTCGAGATGGGCAGCAACTTGCCCAGAATCGAATAGATCGACTGATCGTGGCGGTGCTCCTTGAACCCCTCCAGGTTGGGGGAGCGGGACGGGCGGTCGTCGATCATCGAGAAATCCTCGCTGAACACCCTGACCCAGTGCCGCATGAAGTCCATGGCGGCGGGGGACTTGCGCACAAAGAAGGTGGTCGCCCCCAGTTGCTGGGTGCCCGTGATCTCCGGCCGGTCGCGCACCGCCAGCCGGTCGAACAGGTCGCCCTTCGTCCACCGGGCCTCCAACTGATCGGGGAACTGCCGGCCCTCGTAGATGAGGGATCCGTTGGGAGGCAGACATTCGAAACCCTGCAGACCTGAAGGGGCCTGTTCGGCCATGGAGAAGAGCTCCAGCAGGCGCTCCCGTCCGGCGGGGTTGAGGTGGCAGCCGGAATCGACCCAGTGCACCAGATCGCCGTCCTGCAGGCGCTCGAGGGTCTGAAGAACGATCTGGGGCTTCCAGGCGTAATAACCGAAACCCCGATGCTCCGGTGTCAGATAGTCCTTGAAACGCTGGCGGAAAGCAGGATCGAGATCGGACTCCGAAGCCCCCACGATATCTGTATAGGCCCCCATCTCCTTCGCCTGGCGGCATAGGCGGCGGCGCGCCACTTTCATGCGGTGATCCGTGAATGTGACCAGTACACGCTTGGCCATCAGACCCGCTGCCGTCCAGGCAATTTCAGCGATCCTAACATCAACTCAAGACAGGACAATTGTCTTGTCGTCAGGACGGAAGGCTGGCATGAATCCGGGACGTTGCAACAACTGCAGGAGTCAGATTTGGCGCCATCCCAGACGTACCAGCCACACCCGCGCTGCACCGCCAGCTTGACCGCCAACAGTGGGCTGCTCAGCGGTCTGCTCAGCGGTCTGCTCAGCGGTCTGCTCAGCGGTCTGCTCAGTCGTCGGCCCAGATGTAGCGGGTGAGTTCACTGCCATCGGGCTCGGGAGCCGCCAGGGCGAACTCAACGCAATCGGCCACCACGGCATCGATCTCCCTGTCGATCTCCTTGAGCTCCTCGGCCGCGGCCAGTCCCTGCTCGATCAGGCGGCCGGCCAGTTGCTTGATGGGATCACGCTTGGCCCAGAACTCCTTCTCGGCCGCTTCGCGGAGTTCGTCGGGATCGGCCAGGGAATGGCCCCGGAAGCGGTAGGTGAGGCATTCCAGCAGGGTGGGCCCCTCTCCGGCCCGGGCCCGGGCGATCGCCCGCTGGGCCGCCGCCCGCACGGCCAGCACGTCCATGCCGTCGACCTCCTCGCCGACCATGCCGAAGCCGGCCGCCTTGCGCCAGATCTCCGGCTCGCTGGTGGCCCGGTTGTGATCCATGCCGATGGCCCAGCGGTTGTTCTCGACCACGAACAGGATCGGCAGTTTCCACAGCGCCGCCATGTTCAGGCATTCGTAGAACTGGCCGATGTTGCAGGTGCCGTCGCCGAAGAACGCCGCCGTCACCGCATCACTGTCGGCCTGGCCGAGGGCGTCACGCTTGTAGCGGCTGGTGAAGGCTGCCCCCAGGGCCACGGGGATGCCCTCGCCGATGAACGCATAGCCGCCGAGCAGATGGTGCTCCCGGGAGAACAGGTGCATCGACCCGCCCCGCCCCTTGCTGCAGCCGGTGGCCTTGCCGAACAGCTCGCTCATCACCTCCCGGGCCGGCACACCGCAGCTCAGGGCATGGACATGGTCGCGGTAGGTGCTGCAGAACCAGTCGTGCTGGAGGCGCATCGCCCGGATCACCCCGGTGGAGACGGCCTCCTGACCGTTGTACAGATGCACGAAGCCGAACATCTTGCCGCGGTAGTACATCTCGGCGCACTTGTCCTCGAAGCGACGCCCCAGGGTCATGTCGCGGTAGAGCATCAGGCCCTCCTCCCGGCTGACGCTGGCCCGCTCGGCGGGATACAGGCCCTCGAGCCGCACCGCATGGCTGCCGGCCTCCTCGGTCGGAGAGCTTGCCCCGACGATGCCGGGCTGGGCGGCCCGCGCCGCAGTCAGTTCCTGAGTCATGGCAGGACGGCGATGCGATTCGTGGCCATGACTGTACGGGGTCCGTTCCCTGATGACAGTCAAAACCACTGCCTCTGACTACAGTCGCGCCCCAGCGGCCTCATCGGATTGGACCTGCCGATCGATCACTTCCGGTTGCTGGGCGTCTCCCCGTCCGCCGATGCCCAGGGGGTCCTGCGCACCCTCCAGTCGCGGCTGGACCGGGTGCCCCACGGGGGCTTCACCCCGGAAACCCTGCAGGCGCGGGCCGACCTGCTCCGCGCCAGTGCCGACCTGCTCTGTGACCACGACCGGCGCGCCGCCTACGAAGCGGAACTGACGGGCCTGGCCGACACCGCCGGCTCCCTGCAGCCCGCCCTCGAGATCGCCACCACCCGCCAGGTGGGGGGTCTGCTGCTGCTGATGGAGGGGGGCCAGCCCCTGGACGCCTTCGAGCTGGCCAGCCGCTGCCTGCAACTGCCCCAGGCCCCCACCCTGGGCAGCGGCCGCGAAACCGATCTGACCCTCCTGGCGGGACTGTCCTGCCTCGAGGCTGCCAAGGAGCTGGAGGAGCAGCGGCGCTTCGAAGCCGCCGCCCGCACCCTGCGGCAGGGCCTGCAGCTGCTGCAGCGTCTGGGCAGGCAACCCGAGCTCAGGGAAACCATGAATGCCCGTCTGGATCGGCTCACCCCCTACCGCGTCCTCGATCTGCTCAGCCGCGATCTGGCCGCCGGCGCCGAACGGCGCGAGGGCCTGGCACTGCTGGAGCAGCTGGTGCAGCGGCGCGGGGGCCTCGAAGGGGACGGCGATCCCCATTTCCCCCGCCAGGACTTCCAGACCTTCTTCCACCAGATCCGCTCCTTCCTCACCGTCCAGGAACAGGTGGATCTGTTCAGCCGCTGGGCCGCCAGCGGCTCAGAGGCGGCCGACTTCCTGGCCACCATCGCCCTCACCGCCTCCGGCTTCGCCCAGCGCAAGCCCGAACGCATCGCCGAGGCCAGAAACCGCCTGCAGCGCAGCGGACGGGAGGGCGTCGAACCGCTGCTCGCCAACCTGCACCTGCTGCTGGGGGAGGCGGATACGGCGCGGGCCTGCTTCGACAGCGGCGCCAGCCAGGACCTCAAGGCCTGGGCCGCCGGCAAGAGTGACGATCCCCTCGGCCAGCTCTGCGCCTACTGCAGTGACTGGCTGGTGCGGGACGTGCTGCCCGGCTACCGGGACCTGGAGGCCGAACCGGATCTGGTGGCCTACTTCAGCGACAGGGACGTGGTGGCCTACGTGGAGCGGGAGGACCAGCGCCGGGGCCGCGCCTATCTCTCGGCGCCGGCGGCGCCGGCCGCTGCGGCCCCTCCCCCGTTCCCGAGCTACGAGACCCCTGGGTTTCCCGCCGCGGAGTCCTTCGCTCCTGTCGCCGCGGCCCCTGAGGGCTTCGCCCCCCTGCCGCCAACAGGCTCCGAAACGGATCCCGACGACGACGGGGATCTGGATGACGAGGTGCCCCTGCGCTGGCAGGTGCCCCCCCGGCCCTGGCTGCTGGCGGGCGGTGCCGCCCTTCTGCGGCTCCTGGCCGGTGCCTGGGTGCTGCGGCAGCGCCAGGGTGCACCATCGCCGCCACCGCCCCCGGCTCCGCTGCCGGCTCCGCCCGCCAAACCCCCGGCAGCCGCCCCGGCGGCCGCACCCGGGCCGGTGATCGGCCAGGACCTCACGCCCCTCACCACCCCCCGTCCAGATGCGGCCCAGGTCCGACGGCTGCTCGAGAACTGGCTGACGGTCAAGGCCGATGTGCTGGCCGGTGAGCCCATGCCCAAGGGTCTGGATCGCATCGCCCGGGAAGGGCCGGTCGAGCTGCTCGCCAGGGAGCGCCGCACGGATGCCGCCCTGGGCCAGACCCAGCGGCTGGACGTTCGGATCACCGACCTGACCCTCTCCGAAAGCGGGCCGCGGCGAATCGTCGCCGTCGCCCGGCTCCGCTACAGCGACCGGCGCCTCGATAAGGACGGCAAGGTGGTGGAGACCACGGCGCCGATGGAGCTGCGCAATGGTTATGTATTCGGACGCGACGGCGACAGCTGGCGCCTGGTGGCCACCCAATCCCTCAACTGATGTTCGACGAACTCTCCCAGCGCTTTGAAGACGCGGTCAAGGGACTGCGGGGCCAGGCTGCCATCTCGGAGACGAACGTCGATGGCGCCCTCCGCGATGTGAGGCGGGCCCTGCTGGAGGCCGACGTCAGCCTGCCGGTGGTGAAGGAGTTCATCGAGGAGGTGCGGCGCAAGGCCGTCGGCGCCGAAGTGGTGCGCGGGGTGAGCCCGGACCAGCAGTTCATCCAGCTGGTACATGCACAGCTCGTCGAGACCATGGGCGGCGCCAATGCCCCCCTGGCCCGGGCCGCGGAGGGGCCCACCGTCATCCTGATGGCCGGCCTGCAGGGGGCCGGCAAGACCACCGCCACCGCCAAGCTGGGCCTGCACCTCAAGGAGCAGGGCCGGCGCGCCCTGCTGGTGGCCGCCGACGTCTACCGGCCGGCCGCCATCGACCAGCTCCAGACCCTGGGCCGCCAGATCGGCGTGGAGGTGTTCAGCCTGGGCAGCGACGCCGCGCCGGAGGCCATCGCTGCCGCCGGCGTGGCCAAGGGACGGGACGAGGGCTTCGACACCGTCCTGGTGGACACCGCCGGCCGCCTCCAGATCGACACCGCGATGATGGAGGAGATGGTGCGGATCCGGGAGGCGGCGGCCCCGGATGAGGTGCTGCTGGTGGTGGATTCGATGATCGGCCAGGAAGCGGCTGATCTGACCCGGGCCTTCCACGAGCAGGTGGGCATCACCGGCGCCGTGCTCACCAAGCTGGACGGCGATTCCCGCGGTGGGGCGGCGCTGTCGATCCGCAAGGTGAGCGGCGCCCCGATCAAGTTCATCGGCACCGGCGAGAAGGTGGAGGCCCTGCAGCCGTTCCACCCGGAACGGATGGCCAGCCGGATCCTGGGCATGGGCGATGTGCTGACCCTGGTGGAGAAGGCCACCAAGGAGGTGGAGCTGGCCGATGTGGAGAAGATGCAGCGCAAGCTGCAGGAAGCCAGCTTCGATTTCTCCGATTTCGTGCAGCAGATGCGCCTGATCAAGCGCATGGGCTCCCTCGGCGGGCTGATGAAGCTGATCCCCGGCATGAACAAGATCGATGACGGCATGCTTCGCCAGGGGGAGAGCCAGCTGAAGCGCATCGAGGCCATGATCGGCTCGATGACCGAGGCCGAACGCCGCCAGCCCGAACTGCTCGCCGCCCAGCCCTCCCGCCGCCGCCGTATCGCCGCCGGCAGCGGCCACACCCCGGCGGATGTGGACAAGGTGCTCGCTGACTTCCAGAAGATGCGCGGCTTCATGCAGCAGATGACCCGCGGAGGAATGCCGGGGATGCCGGGCATGGGCGGCATGCCAGGGATGGGCGGAATGCCGGGGATGCCTGGGATGGGTGGCATGCCGGGCATGGGCGGCCCCGGTGGCCGTGGCGGCGGCCAGCCCCGCAAACCTCCCAAGCCCGCCAAGAAGCGCAAGGGTTTCGGCCAGCTCTGAGCCGGCCTGTAGGATTGGGGGCTGCATTTCGAGCACCCTTTTCCAGATGATCAAGCTCCGGCTGAAGCGGTTCGGCAAGAAACGGGAAGCGAGTTTCCGTCTGGTGGCCACCAACAGCACCTCCCGCCGCGACGGCCGTCCGCTCGAGGAACTGGGCTTCTACAACCCCCGCACCAAGGAAACCCGCCTCGACGCCGAGGCCATCCGTGTCCGCCTGGGCCAGGGAGCCCAGCCCACCGACACCGTGCGCAGCCTGCTCGAGAAGGGCGGCCTGATCGAGAAGACCACCCGTCCGGCCGAGACCGTCGGCAAGCTCAAGCAGGCTGCGGCCCGTGAAGAGGCCGCCGCTGCTGCGGTCAAGGAAGCCGCCGCCGCCAAGGAAGCCGAGGCCGCCAAGCAGGCCGCTGAGGCCGCCGCCGCAGCAGAAGCGGCCGCTGCCGCCGACGCCGAACCTGCCACCGCCGAGGCCTGAGCGAACTCTCCTCCACGTTCGCCCTGCCCGACAGCGCCGCCGCCATCGCCTTGGCCGGCACGGACAGCACCTCCCTGCGGCGGCTTGAAGCCCTGACGGGCGCCCAGATTGTCCTGAGGGGTCTCGATCTTCAGATCCGGGGCCGCACCTCCCAGGTGGAGCGTCTGCAGGCCCTGATCCAGCTGCTCGAGCCGCTGTGGACACGGGGCGAGCCCATCGGCCCGGTGGACATCCAGGCGGCCCTGACAGCCCTGGACACAGGGCGCTCCGACCAGCACCGCAGCATGGGGCTCCAGGTGCTGGCCACCAGCGTCACCGGTCGGCCCCTGCGTCCCCGCACCCTGCGGCAGAACAGCTATGTCGAGGCGATCGAACGCCACGACCTGACGCTGGCGATCGGGCCTGCCGGCACCGGCAAGACCTTCCTGGCCACGATCCTGGCCGTTCGGATGCTGCAGGAGCGCAAGGTGGAGCGGCTCGTCCTGACGCGGCCGGCGGTGGAAGCGGGCGAGCGGCTCGGCTTCCTGCCCGGTGATCTGCAGCAGAAGGTGGATCCCTATCTGCGTCCCCTCTACGACGCCCTGCACGGGCTGCTGGGACAGGAGCGCACCACCCAGCTCCTGGAGAAGGGGGTGATCGAGGTGGCCCCGCTGGCCTTCATGCGCGGCCGCACCCTGGCCGATGCCTTCGTGATCCTCGACGAGGCCCAGAACACCACCTGCGCCCAGATGCGCATGGTGCTCACCCGGCTGGGGGAGAACTCCCGCATGGTCGTGACCGGTGACACCACCCAGATCGACCTGCCGCCGGGCCAGCTGAGTGGCCTGGTGGAGGCGGAGCAGGTGCTGGCCGGGGTTGAAGGGGTGGCGATCTGCCACTTCTCCGATGCCGACGTGGTGCGTCACCCGCTGGTGCAGCGGCTGGTGCAGGCCTACGCCCGCCGCGATGCCCGCCCGCCGGCCCCTCCAGCCAGGAAGCGGACCGAGGCCTCCCCTGCCCGATCGGAACAATGAACAGGGCCGAACGGCTGCGCATCCCCGCCCAGATCGCGGTGGCCGCCCTGGTGGCCTACTCCCTGGGCTTCTGGTTCACGAGCCTGTTTCCCGGCTACCTGCCGAAGATCGGCGGGCTCTGGTCAGCGATCTCCGCCGTCGTCGTCACCCAGGTCACCCGCAAGGATGCGGCCTCCTCGGCCTCGCTGCGGATTCTGGGGTCGGCGATCGGCGCCATCACCAGCGCGGTGTACCTGACGCTGCTGCCCTTTCACCCCCTGGGCATGGCCCTGGCAATCTTCGCCACGGTGATGATCTGCGCGGCGATCAATGTCCCCAGCCACGGCCGTCTGGCGGCGATCACGGTGATCGTCGTGATGGTCACCGGCAGCCTGGATCCGGCCCTGAGTCCGGGTGTGAACGCCCTGCTGCGCTTCCTGGAATCCTGCATCGGCACGGGCGTGGCGCTGCTGGCGGTGTGGCTCTGGCCCGGATCGCGGCGCCAGCCCCTGGACGAGGCCTGAAGCCAGTCCGCACAAGGGGCCCCGCATGGGGAGATCCGAACCGGCGCCCCTGCCGCAGGCCTGGGGCCGCTGGCAAGATGGATTGAGTTTGAAATGCCAGCGCCATGCCGGCCAGAAGCAACTTTCAGGAAGCCATCCGCGAGGCCCAGTCCAGCGCCCTGATCGGGCCCAATGTGGTCAACAAGGCCCTTCCCTATGTGGGCGGGGGCATGGTGCTCACCGCTGCCGGCGTGGTCGGTGGCCTGTCGATGATCGGCAACCCGATCTTCATGCCCCTGTTCTGGGTGGCGTTGATCGGCAACTTCATCCTCTTCTTCGTGGCCCAGAACGCGGCCATGAAGGGCAACAACGGCACCGCCCTGCCGATCCTGGCCACCTACAGCCTGATCACCGGCTTCACCTTGAGCGGGATCGTGGCGATGGCCATCGGCACCGCCGGCATCGGAGCGATCGGCACCGCCGCCCTGGCCACCGGCATCACCTTCGTGATCGCCTCGGTGGTGGGCCGCAACATGAGCGACAACCTCGGCCAGGCCCTCAGCGGGGTGGTGGGCCTTGGCATCGTCGGCCTGCTGATCGCCATGGTGGTGCAGCTGGTGGGCGGGATCTTCATCCCCGGCTTCGGCGGCAATGGCTTCGAGTTGATGATCGCCGGCTTCGGCACCGTCCTGTTTGTAGGGGCCGCCTTCGTCGACTTTTACACCATGCCCCGCACCTACAGCGACGACCAGTACCTGGCCGGCGCCCTGGGCATGTACCTCACCTACATCAACCTCTTCATCTTCATCCTGCGCCTGATCATCGCCCTGCAGGGTGGCGGTCGCCGGGATTGAGGCCGTCGAGACCAGGCATTGATCGTTCTCGTCAGCCAAGCCTTCCCCATGGGCCTGTCCGTTCAGGATGGGTCCATCTTTTTTTTGTCTCGATCCATCGGCGCCGGTCAGCACAATCTCCCGCCCTGCCCACCTCCGCACACGGTCCTTGCAGAGGCCCGGCGTCCCAGCGGGGGACGGACCGCGAGCGCCCGGCTAAGCTCCAACCGATTCCAGCCGGCCCAGGCAGGCCTGGCACCACACCAGGGGCAACCTGCGCTGCTGCTCGGCAGGCGTGGCCCCTTCACCCTCTGAACACAACGGAAACCCCATGACCAAAACGGCTCTGATCACCGGGATCACCGGCCAGGACGGTTCCTACCTGGCGGAGTTGCTCCTGGAGAAAGGGTATGTCGTGCATGGGATCAAACGGCGGGCCAGCAGCTTCAACACCGACAGGATCGACCACCTCTACCAGGATCCCCACGAACAGAATCCCCGCCTGGTTCTGCACTACGGCGATCTGACGGATTCCACCAATCTGATCAGGATCGTTCAGCAGATCCAGCCGGACGAGATCTACAACCTCGGGGCCCAGAGTCACGTGGCCGTGAGTTTCGAAAGTCCCGAATACACGGCCAACTCCGATGCCCTCGGCACCCTGCGGATCCTCGAAGCCGTCCGCATCCTGGGCCTGACCGACAAGACCCGCATCTACCAGGCCAGCACCAGCGAACTCTATGGACTGGTGCAGGAGATTCCCCAGAAGGAAACCACTCCCTTCTATCCACGCAGTCCCTATGGCGTAGCCAAGCTCTACGCCTACTGGATCACGGTCAACTACCGCGAGGCCTACGGGATGTACGCCTGCAACGGCATCCTGTTCAACCACGAAAGCCCCCGGCGGGGGGAGACCTTCGTCACCCGCAAGATCACCCGGGGCCTGGCCCGCATTGATGCCGGTCTGGATCAGGGCCTGTTCATGGGCAACCTGGACTCCCTGCGGGACTGGGGCCACGCCCGGGATTACGTGGAGATGCAGTGGCGGATGCTGCAGCAGGAGCAACCCGAGGACTTCGTGATCGCCACGGGGCGGCAGGAGTCGGTGCGCCGCTTCATTGAGCTCACCGCCGAGGAACTGGGCTGGGGCGGCATCGTCTGGAGCGGCAGCGGCGTTGAGGAGACGGGCGCCCGGCGTGACACCGGCGCCACCGTTGTGCGCATCGATCGGCGCTACTTCCGGCCGGCGGAGGTGGAGACCCTGCTGGGGGATCCCACCCGGGCCCGGGAGCGGCTGGGATGGACGCCCACCACCACCCTGGAGGAACTGGTGGCGGAGATGGTGGCCACCGACAAGGAGGAGGCCGCCAAAGAGGCCACCCTGCGGCGCGAGGGGTTCACCGTCGTCGGCTCAATGGAGAATCCCCCCCAGGTCGGGGTCACGGTCGCTCCGTGAAACGGGCCCTGAAACGCCGCTATGGTCAAGGCGCTGCACCATTTCCGTCAAGGCGGACCTGCGCCCAAACGACGCCCTGCGACCCGATTCTCACCACCGCCCTGGAGCGCGGGGCCCTGACGACTCCCCCATGTTGATCTCCCCCAACGACCGGATCTTCGTCGCCGGCCACCGCGGCATGGCCGGATCGGCCATCGCCCGACGCCTGCAGGCCGAGGGCTATCAGCATCTGCTCACGGTCAGCCGCTCCGACCTTGACCTGATGGACGGCCCCGCCGTGGCGGCCTGGTTCGCCGACCAGCGTCCCGATGTGGTGGTGCTGGCGGCGGCGCGCGTCGGGGGAATCCTGGCCAATTCCACCTACCCCGCCGACTTTCTGCTCGACAACCTCAAGATCCAGCAGAACGTGATCGAGAACGCCTGGCGGCAGGGCACCCGCCGCCTGCTGTTCCTCGGCAGCAGCTGCATCTATCCCAAGAGGGCCGAACAGCCGATCCGGGAGGAGTCCCTGCTCGGGGGGCCCCTGGAGCCCACCAACGAGTGGTACGCGATCGCCAAGATCACCGGCATCCAGCTCTGTCGTGCCCTGCGGCTGCAGCACGGCTTTGACGCCATCAGCCTGATGCCCACCAACCTCTATGGCCCCGGCGACAACTACCACCCCACCAACAGCCATGTGCTGCCCGGCCTGATCCGCCGCTTCCAGGAGGCCCGGGAGTCCGGCGCCGAGGAGGTGGTCTGCTGGGGCAGCGGCCGGCCCCTTCGGGAGCTTCTGCATGTCGACGATCTGGCTTCGGCGGCCCTGTTCTGTCTGCGCCACTGGCAACCGGGCAACGACGACCTGCAGCACATCAACGTCGGCACCGGATCGGAGGTGAGCATCCAGCAGCTGGCCACGATGGTGGCGGACGCCGTCGGGTTCCGCGGTCGGATCGCCTGGGACACCTCCAAGCCGGACGGCACCCCCCGCAAACTCCTGGATGTCAGCCGTCTGGCCGCCCTGGGCTGGCGGGCGGCGATCCCCCTGGAGGAGGGGCTCAGGCGCACCGTGGCGGAATTCGTCAGCGAGCGGGCCAGCGGCGCCGAGGTGCGGCTGTGAGGATCCTCGTCACCGGCGGCGCCGGCTACATCGGCAGCCACGCCGTCCGGGCCCTCAGCCGGGCGGGGCACCAGCCCGTGGTGCTCGACAACCTGGTCTACGGCCATGCCGACATCGTCGAGAAGACCCTCAAGGTGCCGCTGGTGCTGGGCCAGGTGGGCGACCGTGAGGTGCTCGAACCCCTGCTGCGCGGCCGCCATCCCACCTTGGACGGCACCGCCCTGGAGGGCAAGCCGATCGAGGCGGTGCTCCACTTCGCCGCCTACGCCTATGTGGGCGAATCGGTGACCGATCCGGCCAAGTACTACCGCAACAACCTGGGGGACACCCTCACCCTGCTGGAGGCCCTGGTGGCCACCGAGCGGCCGTTGCCGATCGTGTTCTCCTCCACCTGCGCCACCTACGGCATTCCCCAGCAGGTGCCGATCACCGAGGACCACCCCCAGGCCCCGATCAATCCCTACGGCCGCAGCAAGTGGATGGTGGAGCAGCTGCTCACCGACTTCGCGGCGGCCTACGGCCTGCCCAGCGTCATCTTCCGCTACTTCAATGCCGCCGGTGCCGACCCCGACGGCGACCTGGGGGAGGATCACAACCCGGAGACCCACCTGATCCCGCGGGTGCTCGACACCATGAGCGGTCGGGAGCCCTACCTGCAGATCTTCGGCGACGACTACCCCACCCCGGACGGCACCTGCATTCGCGATTACATCCACGTAGCCGACCTGGCCGATGCCCACGTCCTGGGGCTGGAGCGGCTGCTGCGTCTGCGGGAACGGGAGGAGACCGAGCGCCGACCGCTGATCTACAACCTCGGCAACGGCACCGGCTACTCGGTCCAGCAGGTGATCGAGACCGCCAAGGCCGTGACCGGCCGCGGCCTGCTGGCCCATGTGGCCAAGCGCCGGGACGGTGACCCTCCCCAGCTGGTGGCCGGGGCCACCCGGGCCCACCAGGAACTCGGCTGGCGGCCCCGCTTCCCGGAGCTGGAAACGATCATCGAGCACGCCTGGGCCTGGCACCTGCGGCGTCACCAGGGCTGAGTCCACCGTCCACCGGCCAGGGCCTGGCCAGGGGCTCGCCGATGAAGACCCCCTGGCCGGGCATGGCCACGCTGCGCCAGTAGCTCTCGATCAGGGTGTCGCCGCGGAGGTAATAGGTGAGCAGCAGGCCGGGATCAGGAAACTTGGCCGGGAAACTGCACGGTTCCACCACGGTGCCGTAACTGCCGGTGGCGCCGGCCTCGAGCCAGCGGAGCGCGCTCATCTGCGGGCTGTCGGTCAGCTGCCCCCCAAAGGAGGTGAGGTGATCGGCGACGGCACCGGGGCGGAAGCGGTTGGTGCGCAGGCCCACGGGGAAGGCCAGCCCCGTGATGTAGGCCATCACGTCCTGGGCTCCCACCAGGGTGTCGCCCACGACGATCCGCACCCGCAGGCGGGAGCCGATGGCCGCCATGACCCGGTCGTAGCCGGCGGCCCGTCGGTTGCGCCGGGCATCGCTGGTGCTCAGCAGATAGGCCGTCCCCGGCGGGGCGGTGCCGTCCGAGGCCACGCCCTGCTGGATCAGGCGCCTGGCCGTCGCCGCGCTGGTGGCCGCCAGCATCATGCTGGGCCGCACCCGCAGCTGATCCCAGGGACGGCGCACGTCACCGCGGGCAAACAGGGGGCTCAGGGCGGTGGTGCGGCAACCGCTGGCGCAGAAGCGCGGATCGAGGCCGAAGCTGAAGGCGCTGGTGATCGACTGGCAGCCGACCCGGTACGGGGCCGCCCAGGCCAGGGCATAGACCTGGACATGGGCTGGGGTCTGCCTGTCAACGCTGGCCTTGATGCGGCGGAACAGCCCGGGGTCCAAGGAGGTGTCCCCGGGCGGAAAGCGCACCCGGATCACCTGGTCCGGGGGGATCAGCCGGGCCGCCTGGTACAGCTGGCCGATGGTCTCGCTGAGGGGATCGGCGGCATTGATGAGGATCGCCAGATGGCGATGGTCGAGGGGGCCGCGGGAGGGTGGCCCGGCGCCGATGGACCGTCTCCCGCTCCAGGGGCCGCCACTGGCCGCCAGGGCCAGCGGCAACAGCAACGCCACCGCCACGGTCAGCCGGCGGCGCCACGCACGTGGCGGAGGAGGGGCCATGGCGAATTCGGTAGGGCGATCGTAGAACCAGCCCAACGCCATGCAGGACTCCGGTGGCGGCCTAGATTTGAGTCCGCCGGCGTGCCAGATCGTTGCCATCCCGATCCCCTGGTCCGCCAGGTTGAGGCCAGCCTCAGAACCAGACTCCCGCCGCGTGACCCGGAGGCGGCTCCCCGACCGGAATCGGCACCCCGCCGCAGCCCCGATTCCCCAGCCGTTTCCCGACCCCTTCCGCCTCGCCGTTGATGCCGCTTCTCCACCGCATCGCCAGACGACTCCCCAGCCCCCTGCTCGCCCCCCTCACCGACCAGCGGCCCGCAGCCCGTCTGATCCGGCATTCAGCGAAGAAGTACTGGAAGCTTCTGGCGCTCAACTTCTCCACCAGCCTGGTCGCCAGCCTCAGTGAGGGCGCCACCCTCGGGATCATCTTCCTTTCCGTCAGCCTGATCAGTGCTCCCGAGAACAGTGACTGGAGCAAGATTTCCGTCCTCGGATCCCTGAACCAGCTTCCCTGGCTTCAGGACTGGCTGAACAGCACCCTCAGCACCCGCTCCGGTCGCGACGGCATCTTCATCCTGCTCCTGGCCACCGCCGTGGCCCTGCAGGCCCTGATGGCGGCCACCAGTTACGTCAACAGCGTCAGCACCGCCGTGATGGGGGCCCGGATGGGCACCGAAATCACCGCCAAGCTGAATGATCGGGTCCTCTCCCTGACCTTCGGCTGTGCCAGCCGGTATCGGGTGGGCGACCTGCTGAATTATGTCGGCTCCGGCGGCAGCACCGTTCAGAAGGAGATCAACCTGGCCAACGGGCTGTTGATGAACAGCCTGCAGCTGATCATCTACCTGGCCATCCTGGTGGCCATCTCCCCATGGCTTCTGCTGGTGGCCTTCGCCATGGCCAGCGTGATGCAGTCCATCCAGAAAGTGCTACTGCCGCGGATCCGCAGGAATTCACGGGAGCAGCAGAAGGTGGGCGTCGAACTGTCCAGCCATCAGAACGAACAGATCCAGGGTCTGCGGCTGCTGCACAGCACCGGCCAGCTGGAAAGTTCCAGAAAGAAACTGAAGGCACTGCTCGGCGAAAGCAAGCGCCTGTCGATCAGGCAGAGCAAGCTTTCCAACATTGTGCAGCCGATTTCCAACATGCTGCCGATCATTTCGATCGCCATCATCGCGGCGCTCAGTCTGTTGGTGTTCAAGGACCGCAGCAGCGGCGTCCTGCCCAGCCTGGTGACCTTCATCATCGCCCTCCAGAGACTCAACCAGAGGGTCGGCACGCTCACGGGCCTGGCCACGGGCTATGCGGCCAACAGCGCCAATGTGGAGCGGCTCAACCAGATCCTGCGCGATGACGACAAGGACTTCGTCCGCACCGGCGGTGCGCCGTTCACGGCGCTCAGGGAGAGCATCCAGCTGGATGCTGTCTCGTTGCGCTACAGCCCCGATCTGCCGGAGGCCCTCTCCTCCATCCAGCTGACCATCGGCCGCGGCCAGACGGTGGCCCTGGTCGGCTCCAGCGGCGCCGGCAAGAGCTCCATCGCCGATCTGCTGGTCGGCCTCTACGAACCCACCGGCGGCCGGATCCTCATCGACGGAATCGACATGCGGTCGATCAATCTGGCCAGCTGGCAGCAGCGGCTGGGGGTCGTCAGCCAGGACACCTTCCTGTTCAACGCCAGCATCGCCAGCAACATCGGCTTCGGCGTCGAGAACGCCTCCATGGACGACATCATGGAGGCGGCCGCCAAGGCCCAGGCTTCTCGCTTCATCGCCGACCTTCCCGAGGGCTACGACACCAAGATCGGCGAACGGGGTTACCGTCTCAGCGGCGGCCAGCGCCAGAGAATCTCCCTGGCCAGAGCGATCCTGCGCCGACCAGAACTGCTGATCCTGGATGAGGCCACCAGCGCCCTTGACAGCCAGAGCGAACGGCTGGTGCAACAGGCGATCGAACAGTTCGAGCGCCAGCACACCGTTCTGGTGATCGCCCACCGTCTCAGTACGATTGTCAATGCCGACGTGATCTGTGTGCTTTCCGAGGGAAGGATCATCGAACGGGGCCGTCACCATGAGCTGCTGGCCCAGGAGGGTCTCTACGCCAGACTCTGGAGTGACCAATCCAAACATCCCCATCAGACGCCCCTGTCGGCAGCCTCCGTCTGATGGCTTTCCCACTCCCCGGACCGACCCTGCAGGACCACGAATCCTTCTCATGATCATTGCCTGCACGATCGACAACAACTACATCCGGCACTGCGCCGTGATGCTGAAGTCCCTGCAGCTCTCCAACCCCACCGAAAGCCTCAGTGTCTATATTCTCCACGGTGTCATCGATGCCGCGGAACGGGCACGACTGGCGGCCTATCTCGGTGAGTTTCTGCCTTCAGTTTCCTTCCTGCAGCTCGATGAGCAGATGCTCGCGGGTTTTCCCGTCTTCGGCCACATCAGCCTGGCCACCTATTTCCGGCTGCTGCTGCCGGCGGCGCTGCCCCATGCGGTGGAGAAGGTTCTCTATCTGGATTCCGACCTGATCGTGGTTGACGCCCTGCGGGAGCTCTGGGAGTCGCCCCTGGAGGGGAACAGCATCGGTGCGGTGGAGGAACACAACCAGGAGTTCGACCGCAACCGCCTTGGTCTGGCGGAGGGCTCCCTGGTCTTCAATGCCGGGGCGATGCTGATCGATCTGGGCCGCTGGCGCCGGGAGAACATCCTGGCCAACGGGCTGGAGTTCGCCCGCACCCATCCCGAGCGGATCAAGCACTGGGATCAGGACGTGCTCAACTCCCTGCTCGAGGCCCGCTGGCTTCCGCTCGACTGGCGCTTCAACGCCCTGCCCCACCTCTGGATGCACCCCGACTACACCGCTGCCGGCACCCCCCTGGGCCGGCAGGCGGAACTGGCCCGGGCGAATCCCGCCGTGATCCACTTCGCGGGCTCGGGCGTGGCCAAGCCCTGGCACCATCGCTGCACCCATCCCTGGCGCCAGCGCTACCTGGAGATCCGCCAGCAGACCCCCTGGGGCCACCTGCCCCTGGAGGGCACCCCCAACACCCCCCCGGGCGATCGGTTCGGGCGGCTGCGGTCACGGGTCAAGCGGGCCGGCAAGGCGATGCTCGGCAGGCTGGTCCCGCGCCACCGATGACCATCCAGATCGGCGACCACCGGCTCACCTGCATCGGCTACGCCGACAGCACCGAAGCCGATCTGCTCGGACGCTTCCTGCGCCAGGGCAGCCGCGCCCTGGCCGCGACCGAGGGGGAGTATGCGCTGGTGATCGAGACCAACGCCGGCGACGTGACGGTGGTCACCTCGCCGGTGGGGGCGACGCACTACTACGTCCTGGAGCACGACGGCCGCCTCTTCCACGGCGACAGGGTGGCCGAGATCCTGCACCGCAGCGGCCTCGCCTGGCGCTGGAACTGGCAGGCCCTCGGCGATCTCTGCCAGCTGGAGAACCTGACCGACAACCAGACCCTCCACCCGGCGATCCGCCGGGTGCCCCCCGGCAGCGTCCTCCACTTCACCGAGGGCAGGGTCTCCCTCCACTCCGTCGCGGTCCTTGACCGCATTCCGCCGGCCCCCCCCGACCCCGACGCCGCCGTCGACGCTCTCAACGACGCGGTCCTGCGGCTGGCGGGGGACAACCCCTACCTGTCCCTGTCGGGCGGATTCGATTCGCGGGTGATCCTGGCGTCGATGCTGCGCCAGGGCCTGCGGCCCCATCTGATCACGATGGGGCGGGAGGAGGCGACCGATGTCCAGGTGGCCCGCCGCATGGCCGAGCGCTTCGATCTGCCCCACCAGCTGATCAGCCTGGAGCTCGACGACGTCTTCGCCCACGCGCGCACCATCTCCAGCGTCACCAACGGCACCAAGACCGCCTGGCACTGGCACACCTTCCTCTATCCCCTCAAGGCCGACATCCCCGCCGAGGCCACGTTCTTCGTCGGCACCCTGGGGGAATTCGCCCGTTCCTACTACTTCGACCGCGGCTGGCTGGGCCGCTTCGCCTCCCTGGCCCCCGACGTCGCCCTGGGCCGGTTCTGGAGGATGAAACTGAACCGGCACCCCAGTTTCTCCGCCGAGGAGCTGAACCACCTGGCGCCACCGCTGGCCGCCGAGCTGGTGGCCGAGGGCCGGGGCCGGCGGGCCGAGCGCCTGGCGGGGTTCTGCCGGGGCGGCTTCCTCGAGGGCCTCACCCGCTACTACTTCGAGCAGCGGGTGCCCAACTTCTATGCCAACGGCATCCGCATGTACCGGGCCTCGAGCGCCTGGCGCTCACCGTTCCACGATCGCCGCTGGATCGAAGCGATCTGGAACCTCCCCGATGGCTGGAAGCTGGGCTCCAACTGGCACCGCCATGCCATCGCCCGCAACTGCCCCGAGCTGCTGACGTTCCCGGAGGAGAACGGCTTCGACCGCCAGCGCATGCTGCCCAAGGCCCCTCCCCTCTACTGGACGCCGCCGATGCGGCGGGCCCGCTACGTGAGCTACGACCTCAGCGCCGACTGGTACCGCGACCCGCGGATGCATGCCTACCTGGTCGAGCACGCCGGACGGATCGACGATCTGGTGGATCCGGCACTGATCGGGCGGATCCTGGAGGCCCACCGCAGCGGCAGCGACCGGACCAGGACCCTGGCCTTCCTGCTCACCCTGATCGTCTGGAAGCAGGTGATCGCCCCATGAGGGTGCTGTTCGTCTCCCACATGGCCACCCGCAGTGGTGCTCCGCTGCTGCTGCTCTGGCTGCTGCGCTGGCTGATGGCGCAGAAGCGCGGCATCGAACCGGCGGTGGTGCTGCTCAGCGATGGTCCCCTGCGCCCCGATTTCGAGGCCCTGGCCCCCACCGAGGCCTGGAGCCGGCCGCTGTTCCAGCCCCTGCGTGAGCGCGTCGCCGCCCGGCTGGGGCGGGGACGGGCGGGCAGCCCCGCCGAGCTGCTGGAGGCTGCGGTGCAGCGCCACAGACCCGAGCTGATCTACCTCAACACCCTGGTGCTGGGCCAGCACCTCCGCGGCCTGGCCGCCGATCCGGCCCGCCCGGCCTGCCTCAGCCATGTCCATGAACTCGAGACCACCCTGGCCACCATGAGCAGCCCGGAAGCCGTGGCCCGCCAGCTGTCCCTCTCCAGCGTCGTGGTGGCCTGCGCCGAGGGGGTGAAGCAATCCCTGCACACCCACCACGGACTGCCCCTGCAGCGCTGCACCGTGATTCCGGGCTTCCTGCCCTTCTCCGCCCCCGGACAGGGCCAGCCCCCGCAGGAGACCCTGCCGGGCGAGCCCACCAGCCTGGAGCCCGCTCTGGACCCCATGGAAGCGGCCCTGGCGGCGGGCACGTTCGTGTTCGGCTTCGCGGGCCAGGCGATCACCCGCAAGGGGTTCGACCTCTTCCCCCTGCTGGTGAAGGAATGTGAGCGAGTCTTCGCCGGCCAGCCCTTCCTGGCCGTCTGGCTCGGGGCCTCGCCAGGGCAGGAGGACGTGATCGTGGCCCGGCGCGATCTGCAGCTGCTTGGGCTCGAGCACCGCGTCCTGCTGCTGCCGCCGATGCCCTCCGCCATCGGCGTCATCGCTCGCTTCGCTGTCCATGGCCTGCTGTCGCGGGAGGACCCCTATCCCCTGGTGGCCCTCGAGGCCGCCGCCGCAGCGGTGCCCAGCATCTGCTTCGAGGGCGGGGGCGGCATCGTCGACTTCGTGGCCGACGGCTGCGGGCTGGCCGTCCCTTACCTCGACCTGGCGGCCTTCGCCGCCGCCCTGCACCGTCTCAGCAAGGACCCGGACGGCCGGCGCCGCCTGGGGGAACGCAGCCGGGCCCGGGTGTGGCGGGAGTCCGGCATCGACGACGTGGCGCCCCGTCTGCTGGCCTCCATGGAACGGGCCGTCGCGGCCGGACCTCACCATGGCTGAGGTGCCCCTGCCCGAAACCCGTCCCCTCTACGGCTGGTCTGGAGCCGCGGAGATCTGCGTGCCCGATCGGTTCCGCAGCGACCCGGACCGACCGCTCTTCTCGATCGTGATCCCCACCCTCAACCAGGGGGCCTACATCGAGGACACCCTGCTCTCGATCCTCTGGCAGGGCTACGACAACGTCGAGATCATCGTGGTGGACGGCGGCAGCACCGACGACACCCCGGCGGTGCTGGAGCGCTACCGCGCCTGGATCTCGGTGCTCATCAGCGAGCCCGACCGGGGCCAGTCGGACGCGATCAACAAGGGCTTCCGCCGGGCCAGCGGTTCGATCCTGGCCTGGCTCAACTCCGATGACTTCTATCTGCCCGGTGCCTTCCACACCGTGCTGGCCTGCTTCGCCGCCCAGCCTGGCCGCCGCTGGGTGATCGGCAGCGGTGACATCATCAGCGCCGACCAGCAGTTCCTGCGCCATGTGCCGGGCCGGGAGGGATCCGAGGACACCATGCTGGCGATCGAGAATGGCTGCTTCCTGCTGCAGCAAAGCTGCTTCTGGAGCGCCTCCCTCTGGCGGGAGGCCGGAGGGCAGGTGGACGAGTCCCTGAGCCTGCTGATGGACTACGACCTCTGGTGGCGTTTCTCGCAGCGCTGCTCCGGCAGCGTCACCCAGGAGAAACTGGGGGCGATGCGCTACTACCCCACCGTGAAGACCCGGCGCCAGGGGGAACGCTTTCCGGCCGAACTGGCCACCATCTACGCCCGCTACGGGGCCAGCGCCTCGCTCGATCGCCTGGTGCAGCGGCTGCTGGCGGAGAAGTCCGCCCTCGGCGAGCGACTCTCGGCCCTGGAGCGCCAGCTGCCGGTGCGGCTGCTGCGCCGCCTGCGGCTCCTCCCCCGACCATGACGACCCCCGAACTCTTCGTCGGCATCACCAGCTGGAACAGCGAGCTGTTCCTGCCCCACTGCCTGGAGGCGCTCCAGAACACCACCGCCGGCCTCCACACCCACATCTGCGTGCTGGACAACGGCTCCGCCGACCGCTCCGTGGCGATCGCCCGCGAGCGGGGGGCCGAGGTGGTGCAGCGCCGCTGCACCCAGCCGGAGGCCCTCAATGCGCTGCTGAACCGTTCCCGTTCCCCGTACACGCTGCTGCTGCATGCGGACGTCATCGTGCTGGCACCGGACTGGTTCCAGCTGTGCCGTTCGCGGTTCAGCGAGGGGGTGGCGCTGGTGTCGCCGCAGGACATCGGCTGCGGACCCCTCACCCGCCCCTTCGGTGCCGACATGCCGGAGAGCTCCTTCCTGCTGATGCACACCCAGCGGTTCCGCCGCTGCCGGCGCCTCCACTGGCGGCGCAAGGGGCGGTTGCCACGGCCGCGCTACGAGGTCGACTTCCAGGGCCCCCACATCACCCACCACCTGCCGATGGAGCTGGAGCGGCGCCGGCTCAGCTGGGTGCCCATGGACGTCTACGTGTCCAACCGGGCCAGCGAGCCGCTGTTCACGCCGGCCTCCCCACCGGCGATCTGGAGCGACGAGCTGGCCTACCTGCGCTACGGCCTCGGCAACTTCTACGGGCTCGGCGGCACGATCACCCATTACCACAACTGGTACGACCGGATCGCCGCCCGGGAAAAGACCGAAACGGCACCGAACCCCTCGCGCAAGGATTTTCCGGTGGACTTCATCCGCTCCTACACCCAGCGGCTGCTGGCGGACTACAGCGCCGGCAGGCTGGAGCTGCCCACCGACCTCAGCACCACCCGCACCCCCAGGGCGCTCTAGCCCCATCGTTTCCGCCATGACCGGTCCCTCGTCGCCACGGCCGATCGCCGCCCACTTCCTGCTGGTGCCGGAGCTGCTGCACTCGCCCCCCAACGAGGCGATCATCTCCGCCCTGCTGGAGAACGGGTTTGATGTCCACGTCTTCGCCCCAGGACCCTGCGGCAGCACCGCCCCCTACGGCGACCGGGTCAGCACCCATCCGGTGGCCTATTCGATGCGCTGGCTGCTGGCCCAGGCCTGGCGTCCCCGCTGGCGCCGCTACGCCTGCTTCTCGGGCACCACCGAGGATCCGATCGCCGTGGTGGGTGTGCTGGCCCGCTTGCACGGCCGTCCCTCCTTCATCCTCGGCGACGAAATCCGCGCCGGCAGCTACCGGGGGCCCCGCTCGGAACGCTGGAAACGGCTCTGCCTGCAGGCCTACCGCCGGGCGCGCTTCACGATCGTCAACGACAGCCACCGGGTGGCGCTGGTGCGCGACTATGCCGGCCTGCCGCCGGCCCAGCCGGTGCTGGTCTACCCCGGCTGCTTCCGCAACCCGCCACAGCGGGATCCGGTCCTGCGCCGGGAGCTCCGCCAGCGCTGGGGCCTGCCACCGGACGCCCTCACGCTGGCCATTTCCGGGGGCTTCAACCTCACCGCCGGCGCCGACTGGCTGCTCGACGCCCTGCACGAGGATCCAGCGCTCTGCGCCGTGGTCCAGCCCCTGGGGGTGGATCCCCTGGCCCTCTACCTGCTGCGGCGCCTGAGCCTGGGGGGCCGGCTCCACATCGAGACCGGCCGGCTGTCCTGGCAGGAGGCCTGGCGATCGGCCGTGGGCTACGACATCGGCCTGGCCGTCTACACCAATCCGGCGCCCCAGTTCCAGGCCATGGGCGTCAGCTCGAACCGGCTGTGCATGTACCTGGCCATGGGGGTGCCGGTGATCTGCAGCCGCCAGCCCAGCTTCCAGTTCGTCGAGGACTTCGGCTGCGGCGTGATGGTCGACGATGGCGCCGGCTTCCTGGCGGCGGCCCACCACCTGGGGGCCGACCTGGACGCCCGGCGGGAGGACTGTGCCCGCTGCTTCCACGACCACATCCGCCCCAGGGAGCGCTACCGCGCCCTGGTGGAGGCGATCGGCGCCCTGGGGCGCCCCTGAGGGAGCACCCACCACCGCCACCATGAACCGCTCCTCCCTCAACCTGCGCCTCTACCTCGCCGCCCGGGCCGTGGTGCATGGCAGCCGCCGCCGCATCCCGCGGGTCCTGCTGCCGCCGCGGCGGCCCCTCGGCGACCGCTTCAGCTTCGCGATCACCACCTTCGAGGCCCGCTACGCGACCTACTTCCGTCCCCTCTACCTGTCCCTGCGGCGCAGCTTTCCCGAAGTGCCGATCCTGGTGGTCGTCAACGGCCACGGCGATGGGGCCAGCCAGAGCCGCTACCTGGAGCGGCTGTGCCGCGAGCTGGCCAGCGGCGAGCCGCCCCATCGCCGCTTCCTGCTGCATGAGCGGGTGGTGGGGCTCTGCCAGATGTGGAACGAACTCCTCCAGGCCAGCCCCACCGCCACCACCCTGGTGCTCAACGACGATCTGCGCATCGACCCCTACCTGCGGCGCTGGGCCGAAGCGATGGACTGGGAGTCGGTGGATCTGAGCCTGCTGAACAACACCTGGTCCCACTTCGCCATCGGCCGCCACTGCTGGGAGAAGATCGGCGCCTTCGACCAGAGCTTCAGCGGCATCGGCTTCGAGGACATGGACTACACCGCCCGGGCGTCCCTGGCGGGGGTGCGGATCGGGGGTGTGGCCTGTCCCTATCTGCACCATGCGAACGACCAGCCCGCCACCACCTCCTTCGACGGCCAGTCGGAGCGCGTCTGGGGCAAGTACACCTCCGCCAACCAGGAGGTGTTCGTCCGTAAGTGGGAGCGCTGCCCGGAGCCGGAGGGGACCTACATCCGCCAGCTCGGCCACCACGTGCGGCCCGTCGCCCCGCTGCCACACCTGCCCGTGCCGCCCCTGAACGCGGCCGGGCCGGGGATCGTGCACCTGGATCGGACGCCATGAGGGTGCTGGTGCTCGCCCCGTCCGCCTACCTGCTCGGCGGTGTCCAGGACTGGCTGGCGAACCTGGTGCCGGGCCTGCGGGAGGGAGGGCTGGAGGTGACCGTGGCGGTGCCCGACGGGGACCATCACCGCCATGGCTCCTACGCCCGGGCCTATCCGGCCCTGGCGGCCGAACCGATCGCCAACCCCAGCGGCAGCGCCGAAGGCCGGATCCGCGCCATCGCCACCCTGCTCGGACGACTCGACCCGGAGCTCGTGCTGGGCGTCAACCTGGTCGACCTCTACCCCGCGGCCCAGCGGGCCCGGTGCCAGGGCCGGTTCCACGGACGGGTGGTGATGACCCTGCATGCGCTGCAGGCGGACTACTTCGGCGACCTGCGCGTTCACGGCGCCGGCATCGACGCGGTGATCGCCACCAACCGCCTGGCCTGCCGGCTGGCGAGCGGGCGGAGCGGGATCGATCCGAGCCGGGTGCTCTACGCCCCCTACGGCGTGCCGGTGCCGGCCTGGCGGCCCCCCGGCGGCGATCCGGCCACCACCTTGAAGCTGGCCTGGGTGGGGCGGCTGGAGCAGCCCCAGAAACGGGTCCACGATCTGCCGCCGCTGCTGCAGGCGCTGCAGGCCCGGGGCCTCGACGTCCAGCTCAGCATCGCCGGGGACGGCAGGGAGCGTCAGGCCCTGGAGGCCTCCCTGGCCCCCTGGATCGAACGGGGCCGGGTGCGGATGCTCGGCCATGTCGACCAGGGCCGGCTGGCGGCGGAGATCTACGGCCATCACCATGCCCTGGTGATCACCTCCTCCTGGGAGACGGGCCCGATCGTGGCCTGGCAGGCCATGGCCAGTGGCATGGCGGTGGTGAGCAGCCGCTACGTGGGAGCGGGCCTGGAGGGGGCCCTGGTGCACGACACCACGGCCCTGCTGTTCCCCTGCGGGGACACGGACACCGCGGCGGGCGAACTGGCGCGGCTGCGGAACCCGGCCCTGCTGGAGCGGCTGTCCAGGGCCGGCCACGGCCTGGTGGCCGGGCGCTACAGCGA
>NZ_JAYGHZ010000258.1:0-25810 GCF_034931285.1 Synechococcus sp. BA-120 BA3 | reverse complement strand
GTACAGGGGCCACAGGACCGGAGGCCGCCGCTGGGGCGCCGGCCGGGCCGGAGGCGTTGGGGGCCAGGGGGGGCTCGGGCGCCGCCTCGTCCTCCTTCTTGATCATCAACACCTGGGGAGGCTTGCGCAGCGGCGCCGGGGCCGACCCGGAAGGCCTCGCCGGCGGCGTGGGGCGCTGGGCGGGGTTCCGGGGCTGACGCGGCGCGGGGTTGCCGGTTCCTGCCATGGAGGTCCTCAGCGAAGCACGGGGCCCCACACTGTACGAACCACCCTTCGGAGGCCGGTCCTCCCCCTGCCGATGCCCCCCAGCACCGAGCGACGCCTCGCCAGCCTCAGCTGGACGACGGTGCGTGAGCAGGCGGCCCGTCCGGGCAGCACGGTCCTGTGGCCCCTGGGCGCCGTCGAGCAGCACGGTCCGCTGCTGCCCCTCGGCACCGATGCCCTGTTCGCCGAACGGGTGGCCGAAGCTGTGCTGGACCGGCTCGATCCCGACCTGCCGATCTGGCGCCTGCCGCTGCAGAGTTTCGGCTTCTCGCCGGAGCACCTGGGCTTCCCGGGAACCCTCAGCCTGCCGGCCGGGCTGCTGATCGACCTGGTGCGCGCCGTCGGCCAAGGGGTGGCGGCGGCGGGCTTCCGGCGGCTGGTGCTGTTCAACGCCCACGGCGGCCAGATCGGCCTGCTGGAGGCCGCGGCCCGGGAGCTGCGGGTGCTGGAACCCGCCCTGGCGGTGCTGCCCTGCTTCCTGTGGCGCGGCGCCGATGGACTCGGGGCCCTGATCCCCGAGCCGGAACGCAGCCACGGCCTCCACGCCGGCCTGGCCGAGACCAGCCTGATGCTGTTTCTCGAACCGGCCGTCGCCGGCCCCCTCCCCGCTGCCGACGGCCCCGGTGAGGCCCAGGCCCCGCCCGCCGGCTGGAGCCTGGAGGGGGCCTGCCCCAGCGCCTGGCGCACGCGGGAGATCAGTGCCAGCGGCGTCATCGGTGATCCCTCCAGCGCCAGCGAGGAGCTGGGCCGCCAGCTGTTCGGGCGTCTGGTGGAGAGCTGGGAGCGGCGGCTGGAGGCCCTGCTGCGCAGCGACTGGCCGCCGACATCCGGCAGAGCGTGACTAAAGTCGCGGGATTGCCTATCCCCGTGGTTCCCATGCCCACCCTCGCAACCACCACGTCCGTCGATTCCTCCCTGGATCCGGCGGGCCCGATCGAGGGGAGCGATCTGCCCGACTTCAGCACCGCCGCCTACAAGGACGCCTACAGCCGCATCAACGCGATTGTCATCGAAGGTGAGCAGGAAGCCCACGACAACTACATGTCCCTCGGCACCCTCCTCCCCGACCAGGCCGAGGAACTGGCCCGGCTGGCCCGGATGGAGCTGAAGCACATGAAGGGCTTCACCGCCTGCGGCAACAACCTCGGCGTCACCGCCGACATGCCCTTCGCCCAGGAGTTCTTCTCCCCCCTGCGCAACAACTTCCAGGCGGCCCTCCAGGAGGGCAAGGTTGTCACCTGCCTGCTGATCCAGGCCCTGCTGATCGAAGCCTTCGCCATCTCGGCGTATCACATCTATATCCCTGTCGCCGATCCGTTCGCCCGCAAGATCACCGAAGGGGTCGTCAAGGACGAGTACACCCACCTCAACTACGGCCAGGAGTGGCTCAAGGCCCATCTGGAGGAGTCCCGCGCCGAGCTGGAGCAGGCCAACCGCGACAACCTCCCCCACGTGCGCCGCATGCTCGATCGGGTGGCCGCCGACGCCGCCGTGCTCCACATGGAGAAGGAAGACCTGATCGAGGATTTCCTGATCGCCTACCAGGACGCCCTCACCGACATCGGCTTCACCCCCAGGGAGATCGCCCGGATGGCCGCCGCGGCCTTGGTGGGCTGAACCGCCCCCCTTCCCCACCCCTGGGGAGGATGTAGCGTCGGCGACATCCGGCCCCGCCCCTGCCGCCGCTTTCACCTTCCTGCATGTTCGGCCTGATCGGTCATTCCACCAGCTTCGAGTCGGCCCGCAACCTGGCGCGAAGCCTGGGTTTCGAGGAGTACGCGGAGGGGGATCTGGACATGTGGTGCAGCGCCCCCCCCCAGCTGGTGGAGCGGATCAGTGTCACCAGCCCCACGGGCCAGCGCATCGAAGGGGCCTACATCGATTCGGTGTTCGTGCCCGAGATGCTGAGCCGCTTCAAGACGGCCAAGCGCAAGGTGCTCAATGCCATGGAGCTGGCCCAGAAGACCGGCATCGACATCACCGCCCTGGGGGGCTTCACCTCCATCATCTTCGAAGACTTCAAGCTGCTGCGCGAACAGCAGGTGCGGGCCACCACCCTCGACTGGACACGGTTCACCACCGGCAACACGCACACTGCCTGGGTCCTCTGCCGTCAGGTGGAGGAGAACGCGCCGAAACTGGGCATCGACCTGCGCCGGGCCAAGGTGGCGGTGGTGGGGGCCACCGGTGACATCGGCAGCGCCGTCTGCCGCTGGCTCTCCCAGCGCACCGGCGTGCAGGAGCTGCTTCTGGTGGCCCGCCGGCCCCAGCCCCTGGCCGATCTCCAGCAGGAACTCGGCGGAGGCCGCATCCTGCCCCTGGACGACGCCCTGGCCGAAGCCGATGTGGTGGTCTGGGTCGCCAGCCTGGCCCAGGCCAGCACCATCGACCCCAGCCGGCTGCCCCGTCCCTGCCTGATGGTCGACGGCGGCTACCCCAAGAACCTCGACACCCGGGCCGCCGGCGACGGCATCCACGTGCTCAAGGGCGGCATCGTCGAATTCGGTTCCGACATCGGCTGGCAGATGATGGAGGCCGCCGAGATGGCCAGGCCCCAGCGCCAGATGTTCGCCTGCTTCGCCGAAGCGATGCTGCTGGAGTTTGAAGGGATCCACACCAACTTCAGCTGGGGCCGCAACAACATCAGCCTCGAGAAGATGGACCTGATCGGCACCGCCTCCCTTCGCCACGGGTTCCAGGCCCTCGGCCTGGACGTCCCGGCAGCGATCCCCAGCCTCTCCATCACCTGACCCCCTCGCCTGAGCGCCCATGGCCCGCCGCGTCCTGCTGGAGTTCGAGAAACCGCTGGTGGAGCTCGAGGAGCAGATCGAGCAGATCCGCCAGCTGGCCCGTGATTCCGAGGTGGACGTGAGCCAGCAGCTGCTGCAGCTGGAAACCCTCGCCACCCGGCGGCGGGAGGAGATCTTCAGCTCCCTCTCCCCGGCCCAGAAGATCCAGGTGGCCCGCCACCCCCAGCGGCCCAGCACCCTCGATTACATCCAGGTCATCACGGACGAGTGGATCGAGTTGCACGGCGACCGCCGCGGCAATGACGATCGCGCCCTGGTCGGCGGTGTGGGTCGCATCGGCGACCAGCCCGTGGTGCTGCTCGGCCACCAGAAGGGCCGCGACATGAAGGAGAACGTGGCCCGCAACTTCGGCATGGCCTCCCCGGGCGGCTACCGCAAGGCGCTGCGGCTGATGGAACACGCCGATCGCTTCCGCCTGCCGATCCTCAGCTTCATCGACACCCCCGGGGCCTACGCCGGCGTCAAGGCCGAGGAGGAGGGCCAGGGGGAGGCGATCGCCGTGAACCTGCGTGAGATGTTCCGGCTGCGGGTGCCGATCATCGCCGTGGTGATCGGGGAAGGGGGCTCCGGCGGCGCCCTCGGCATCGGCGTGGCCGACCGCCTGCTGATGTTCGAGCACAGCGTCTACACCGTGGCCAGCCCCGAAGCCTGCGCCTCGATCCTCTGGCGCGATGCCGGCAAGGCCCCCGCCGCCGCCGAGGCCCTGCGCATCACCGGCGCCGATCTGCTGCAGCTCGGGCTGGTGGATGCCCTGCTCAAGGAACCCTCCGGGGGCAACCACTGGGCGCCGATCCAGGCGGCGGAAACGCTGCGCCAGGCCCTGCTCAGCCACCTGGCGGAGCTGCAGACCTGCAGCGAATCCGCCCTGCTGGAGGCCCGCTACGCCAAGTTCCGGCGGATGGGCCAGGTGCTGGAGGGGGCGGCGCCGGATCCCGCCCACGCACCGTAGGGTTTGCGTCCCTGACGCTCCGCCCGTTGCCCGTCGCTCTGATCACCGGTGCCTCCCGTGGCATCGGCGCGGCCACCGCCCGACGTTTCGCGGCCGAGGGCTTCGACCTGCTGCTGGTGGCCCGCGGTCTGGCCGACCTCGAGGGGCTCGCCACCGAGCTGCGGGCCCAGGGCAGCCGGGTCGAGACCCTGGCCCTCGACCTGACCCAGGCGGAGGCCATTGCCCCCGCCATGGCCGAGCTGCTGGGGCGCGGTCCGGTGCCTTCGGTGGTGATCAACAACGCGGGTGCCGCCTGGACCGGTCCCCTCGCGGCGATGCCGATCGAACGCTGGCAGTGGTTGCTGCAGCTCAACCTCACCAGCGTCTTCCAGGTCTGCCAGGCGGTGCTGCCCGCCCTGCGCCAGGCGGGGGGCGGGCGGATCATCAACGTCAGCAGCCACGCCGCCCGCAACGCCTTCCCCGAGTGGGGCGCCTACTGCGTCAGCAAGGCCGCCCTGGCCTCCTTCAGCCGCTGCCTCGAGGCGGAGGAGCGCTCCGCCGGCATCGCCGTGAGCACCCTCACCCTGGGGGCGGTGAATACACCCCTCTGGGACAGTGAAACCGTCCACAGTTCCTTCGACCGACGTGCCATGCTTTCAGCCGAGCAGGTCGCCGAATCGCTGCTCTACCTTGCGCGGCAACCCCACAGCCAGACGGTTGAGGACCTCACCCTGATGCCGGCCGCCGGAGCCTTCTAACCCCCCTTATGACATCCACCCTCCCCACCGGCCTCAGCGCCCGTCAGGCCGCTCCCGTCACGACCCCCATCCCCGTCAGCCTGCGGATCCGCGAACGGCTGCAGAAGGAGGGGATCCCGTTTCTGGCCAACGACAACATCTCCGACCACCTGCGCGAGGGTGAGCTCGACCAGCTGGAGATCGAGGTGGCCGGAAAGGTGCGTGACCTGCTGCGCAGCCTGGTGATCGATATCGAGAACGACCACAACACCGAGGAGACGGCCGAGCGGGTGGCCAAGATGTACCTGCACGAGGTGTTCAAGGGCCGTTACCACGAGCAGCCGAAGATCGCCAGCTTCCCCAACGTGAAGCAGCTCGATGAGATCTACACCGTGGGGCCCATCTCCATCCGTTCCGCCTGTTCCCACCACCTGGTGCCGATCCTCGGCAACTGCTGGATCGGCATCAAACCCGGTGAGCGGGTGATCGGCCTGTCGAAGTTCTCCCGCGTCGCCGACTGGGTCTTCTCCCGGCCCCACATCCAGGAGGAGGCGGTGATCATCCTCGCCAACGAGATCGAGCGGCTCTGCGAGCCCCTCGGCCTGGCGATCCTGGTCAAGGCCCAGCACTACTGCATGAAATGGCGCGGGGTGAAGGAACCCCAGACCAGCATGGTCAACTCGGTCGTGCGCGGTGATTTCCGCCACGACCCGAGCCTCAAGCAGGAGTTCTTCGAGCTCGTGCGTCAGCAGGAGGCCCTGCTCAGCACCTGAGCCGGCTCAGTTGACCGGACGGGGCGCCACCGGCCCCACCACCTGGGAGACGCTGCGCTGGCTGCCCCCCGGGGTGGGCACCGCCACCACCACCATCACCTGGGAGGCCACATCGGCGGGGGTGAGGGCGTAGGTGGGGCCGCTGGCCCCCTGGATCAGCTGCCACTGAACCTGTCCGGGGGACAGCCGGTACCAGTGGAAGGCGCTCGGGGGCAGGGAGGCCAGTCCTTCGGCGGCCGCCGTGGCCTGCAGCAGGGCGCCCTGCATGGCCTCACCCTGCAGCAGCAGCTGACCGAGCCCGGCGATCCGCTGTTCCACCGCCCCCTCCAGCTGCTGATCGCCGGCGATCTGCTGGCTCAGCAGCTGGATCTGCTGCTGGGGATCGGCCGTCACCCCGGGGACGCACTGGAGGGTGCCGTCCACCAGCTGGCAGCCCACCAGGTCCTGGGCCCGGAGCCCGGGACCCCCAGGCAGCGCCGCCAGCAGCAGGGCCAGGGAGAGGACGACACGGGCTCGGGAAGCGCGGCGGAGGAAGGCCAAGTGGGGGCAGGCATCGGGGTGCACCGATCCTGCACCCGGCAGCGCCAAACGCCAATCAACCGCGGCCGGATCCACGCACCGCCGCTACCAGGGCCGCGACCCGCGCCAGGTCCTTGACCCCGGGCCGCTCCTCCAGGGCACTGGAGGCATCGAGGCCATCGGGACGCAGCCGGGCCAGCAGCTCGGCCACCGTCCGGGGGCCGACGCCCCCGGCCAGCCACCAGGGCATCGGTGGGCGGAACGCCTCCAGCCATTCGATCGGGATCCGGTGCCCGGTCCCTCCCAGCTGGCCCGGCTGCCAGGCATCGAGCAGCAGGGCCTCCACCACACCCGCATAAGCGGCTGCCCGCTCCAGGTCCTCGGGGGTCCGCACCCGCAGGGCCTTCCAGAGGCGCACCCCCAGCCGCCCCCCCAGCGCGCGGCAGCGCTCGACGCTCTCCTCGCCATGGAGCTGGACCACCGCATGGCCCCGTGCCGCGTCCAGCTCCTCCAGTTGGTCGTCGCCGGGATCGGCCACCACCAGCACGCCGAAGCAGGCTGGGTGGCCGGCGGCCATGGCCGCGAACAACCCCGGTCGCTGCTCCGGTGGCACGTAACGGGGCGAGCCGGGAACGGCGATGACCCCGATCGCATCGGCCCCCAGGGCGGCGATGGCGGTGGCCTGGGCCGGCTCCCGGAGCCCGCAGATCTTGAGCAGCGGCGTGGTGACCGGCATCAGAGCGTCTGGCCTGTCTTTCTAGGATGGGGTGTACAAGTCCGGCTGCGGCCGGATCTCCGAGCGGACGGTGCCCGTGGGTGAAGGCTGGCAACTGCTGACGATCCGCGGCATCCCCCTGCGCATCCACCCGAGCTGGTTCGTCATCCTGCTGCTCGCCACCCTGGCCTTCCAGCAGCAGTACGCCCTCAGCCTGGGCAGCCAGCTCGCCCCGGCGGCCCTCTGGGTCGTGGCCCTGGTCACGGCCCTGGCCCTGTTCGTCTCCGTGCTCCTGCATGAGCTGGGCCATTCCCTGGTGGCCCTGCGCCAGGGGGTCAAGGTGAAGAGCATCACCCTGTTCCTGCTGGGCGGCGTCGCCAGCGTCGAGCGGGAATGCTCCACCGCCCGCGGGGCCCTGATGGTGGCGGCGGCGGGACCGGCGGTGAGCCTGGTGCTGGGGTTCGGCCTGCTGGCGTCCACCCATGCCGCCAGCCATGTGGCCCCGGTGCTGGGCCAGATGGTGGAACGGCTCGGTGCCCTCAACCTGATCCTGGGCCTGTTCAACCTGCTGCCCGGTCTGCCCCTGGATGGGGGGCTGATCGTCAAGGCCCTGGTCTGGCAGTTCTCCGGCAGCCAGCGGCGCGGTGTGGAGGTGGCCAATGCCTGCGGCCGCTTCCTGTCCCTGTTCGCCGTCGGCATGGGGACGGTGCTGCTGCTGCGGGGGGGCGGGATCGCCGGCGCCTGGCTGATCCTGCTCGGCTGGTTCGGCCTCGGGGCGGCCCGCAACCAGAAGCAGATGCTGGTCGTCCAGCAGGCCCTCAAGGATCTCAAGGTCCGCGATGTGGCCCAGCGCCGCTTCCGGGTGCTGGAGGCCGACACCACCCTGCGGGAGCTGAGCCGGCTGCGCCTCGGCACGGCACCGCCGATCGCCGAGGCCGGCGACGGCGCCCCTCCCCCCGCCGAGAAAGAGGTCAATGGCCCGGCGGAGTGGCTGCTGGTCTGCGACCGGGGTCGCTGGCAGGGGGTTATCGATGATGAGCCCCTGCAGTCCCTGCCGGTCCAGTGCTGGGATCGGGAGCGGGTGGGCGACCACTTCCGGCCCCTCTCCAGCCTGCCCGCCATCCCCGAATCCGCCCCGCTCTGGCAGGCCGCCCTCCAGCTGGACGACGGCAACCACCAGCGGCTGCTGGTGCTCAGCCCGGCGGGACTGCCCTGCGGCACCGTGGAGCGCCCCGAACTGGGGGACGCGGTGCTCAAGAAACTGGGACTGCGTCTGCCCGCCAATCTGCTCACCGTCGCCCGCCGTGAGAACGGTTACCCGCTTGGTATGGCCCTCGGTCAGGTGGCCCGGGGCATGGTCAGCTCCGGGGAGGTCTCGCCGCTGACGGACTCGGTCAGCCGGTAACGGGCTCGGTCAGCCGGTAACGGGCGAGCAGCGGCGCGATCGCGGCCAGCTCTTCCCCATCCAGGGGGGTCAGGGGCGGCAGGGGAGACGGCCGACCCTCCCTGCAGCCATCGGGGCAGGCGGGCCACGGCAGCCAGCGCGCCGCCGAACGCAGCAGGTGCTCCTCCAGGGCGATCCCCGCCAGCGGCAGGGGATCGAGGACGGGCGGATCGCCGCCGAAGACCTCCCGCCAGAGATGGGGGCAGGGGTCCAGCTGGATCGAACCGTGCTGCAGCAGATGGCCGCCATGCCAGAGCTGGGCGCTGCCCACCCGCTTGGCCCCGTTGGCGTGCACCAGGTCGGCGACGGTGCTGGTGGCGAAGCAGCTGCTGCGCTGCAGGCTGGCCTCCTGGCGGCCGCACTGCAGTGGCTGATCCAGGGCGGCGAAGGCCTCCACCAGCCAGGTGAGGGCCTGGCCATAGACCTCGGAGCGGGTTCCCTGCGGCCGGGGCCACACCAGGGAGTAGGTGAGGTCGGCGCCATGGAGCACGGCCCGGCCGCCGCTGGGGCGGCGCACCAGGTCGATGCGCCCCTGGCGCCGCAGGTCCCACCAGTGGGGCTCCAGCCGCCGCTGGTGCCAGCCCAGCGAAAGGGTGGGCCGCGACCAGCGGTAGAGCCGGAAGGCCGGCGTCGGCGGGCTCTCCAGCAGCCAGGCGTCGATGGCCATCTGCCAGTCCCCGCCCAGACACGTGGAACGGACCCAGCGCATCGGAGCGTCCAGCGGCGTCGATGGGACAGGCGGCGCTGTCATGATGGCCCCTGGTCAGCCGAAGGCCCCGACCCTGATCTGGAGCCTGCTGCCCCTGCTGCCCCTGGGACTGGTGGCCGGCCTGCTCTCCGGACTGCTGGGCATCGGCGGAGGGCTGATCTTCTCCCCCCTGCTGCTGCTGCTGGGCCTGACCCCCCATCAGGCCCTGGCCACCAGCACCCTGGCGATCGTTCCCACCACGCTCGGCGGCAGCATCGCCCATGTGCGCAGCGGCCGGCTCGCCTGGCCGGGGGCGGTGGCGATCGTCGCCGGGGCCGCCCTCAGCGCCGGTCTGTTCAGCCGCCTGGGCCAGGGGCTGGCCGGCTGGCAGCTGATGGGCCTGCAGGCCCTGCTCTATGCCCTGCTCACCGGGCTTGTCAGGCCCCGCAGCCCGCAGGATCAGGCAACGCCGGAGGCGGAGCCGCGCCCGCTGGAGCTGGCCCTCTCCATGGGCCTGGTGGGGGTCCTGGCCGGGGTGGCGGCCGGGCTGCTGGGGGTGGGCGGCGGCCTGGTGATGGTGCCGGTGATGGTGGGGGTGCTGCGGATGCCGGTCCACGCGGCGATCCGCTACAGCACCCTGGCGGTGCTGGCCTCCGCCAGCAGCGCCTCGCTGGCCTTTCTGGCCGATGGCCGGGCCAATCCCCTGGTCGGCCTTGTGCTCGGGGGCACCGCGGCGGTGGCGGCGCAGTGGTCGGCCTCCCGGCTCGAGCGGGTGCGGGAGGAACGGCTGGTCTGGATGCTGCGGGCCATCACCCTGGTGCTGGCGCTGGACAGCGGCCGCCGCGCCCTGGGTCTCTGGTTCGAGGCTCAGGGCATCACGCTCCAGAAGCCCGGGTCGAGCTCATAGCCGAGCACGGCGGCCATCTGGCCCAGGTTGGCGCGGCACTCGATCCCCCCGGAGGCGGCCCAGTGGTCGAGCAGGAACAGGCGCTGGGTGATCCAGAGCTCCAGGCTCTCGGGGGCAAAGCGGATCCCCTCGGTGGGGCTGAAACCATGGGGAAGCAGCATGGCCACGTGGCGGGTGAGCTGGCCGCCGCTGCGCTCCAGCACCAGGGGCAGCCAGGGATGGAGCGCATCGGCCCGCAGGCTCCACAGCCGCAGTTCGGGGATCTCCGACAGTTCGCGCGGATCCTCCGCCCCCCGGGGCCAGTCGAAGTCGAGGACCAGTCCGCTGGCCGCGGTGAGCAGCGCGGCCGGCGCCAGCGACGCCAGGCCCGCCAGGGGGGAGAGGTCGAGGCCGCGCACCTGGGCGGCGGACACCTTCAGGGGCTCGGGGCAGGGTTGGGGCGCCATCAAGAGCTGTGACAGGGCAGGGCCGGAGGCTGGACCGTAGCTCGCGATGGCCGAAGAATGGGTCGGTCAAACCCATTCACCGTCAAGGATATGGTCACTCCGATCAACCAGGCCGAAGTGCTGATCGCCCTCATCGTGGCGGCCCATGCCGGGGTGTTGGCCGTCCGCCTCTGCTTCAGCCTCTACAAAGCCTGAAGCTGCAGGGCCGCTCCCTTGGCAAGGTCCGGGCCGGCTGCTACAAGCGGAGGGCTCGCAGCCTTCCCTCAGGTGCGCCAGACCCAGCCCCAGCCTTCCCGGCGCCAGCCCCCCGCTGCACGCAGCTCCACGGGCCGTCCACGGCGTTCCCCCTCCCTTCAGGTGGCCGGGGATGGCGCGGTCGGTCCGTTCCCGTTGCACCCGCTTCCCAGCCTCCAGGGCCAGATGGCGGCCGCCGGCTCCGGTCTCGAGCCCGTCCGTACCGGCGGCGAAGTGGGCGGATGCAGCGGTGAAAGTCAGCGGCTCTCCCTGTCCGCCGAGCGTCAGGAGCTCGTCTGCAGCCTGATCGGCCTGGCCGTCAAGCTGGGGCTGGTCGCCCTCACCGGCGTCAGCCTGTTCCGCCTCGCCGGCGCCTACCAGCAGCGCATGGAGAGCCAGGGCGAGATCGCCGCCGTGCTGGAGCTGGAGAACGCCAAGCTGGTCAAGGCCCGGGAGCGCTTCGACGCCCTGTTCATGGTGGAGGGGGAGCAGCGCCTGATCCGGGAGCAGAGCCAGTGGATCGCCCCGAACCGCCTGCGGGTGATCTGGCAGTCGAACCGTCCGTTTCCAACTGTTGAATCCGCCGCGTCCGGATCTGGAAACCAGGGCACCCGTCCGTAGGTTGGGGCCCCCTTCGCCCGCGGATCAGCAACGCCATGGTGACCCCATCCGGTGACACCGCCCTCTCCCCCGCCCGCAGTGGGGTTCCCGGAACGGCCCTGATCACCGGTGCCTCCTCCGGTGTCGGCCTGTTCGCCGCCAAGGCCCTGGTGGATCGGGGCTGGCACGTGGTGATGGCCTGCAGGGACACCGACAAGGCCAAGCGGGCCCAGGCGGCCCTGGGCATCGCCGACAGTGCCGTGACCCACCTGAAGGTGGATCTGGCGGACCTCGACAGCGTGCGCGCCCTGGTCGACAGCTTCCATGCCACCGGCCGGCCCCTGGATGCCCTGGTCTGCAACGCGGCGGTCTACCTGCCGCGGCTGAAGCATCCGGAGCGCTCGCCCCAGGGCTACGAAATCTCGATGGCCACCAACCACTTCGGCCATTTCCTGCTGATCCACCTGCTGATGGAGGACCTCAAGCGCTCCTCCCACCCCTCGCGGCGTCTGGTGATCCTGGGCACCGTCACCGCCAACTCCAAGGAGCTGGGCGGCAAGATCCCCATCCCGGCGCCCGCCGATCTCGGCGACCTGTCCGGCTTCGCCGCCGGCTTCAAGGCCCCGATCGCCATGGCCAGCGGCAAGAGCTTCAAGCCGGGCAAGGCCTACAAGGACAGCAAGCTCTGCAACATGATCACCACCCAGGAGCTGCACCGCCGGCTGCACGGCAGCACCGGCATCGTGTTCACCTCCCTCTATCCGGGCTGCGTGGCCGACACCCCCCTGTTCCGCCACACCCCGCGGGCCTTCCAGACCATCTTCCCCTGGTTTCAGAAGAACATCACCGGTGGCTACGTGAGCCAGGCCCTGGCGGGCGAGCGGGTGGCCCAGGTGGCGGCCGATCCGGAGTTCGCCGTCTCCGGGGTGCACTGGAGCTGGGGGAACCGGCAGACGAAAGGGGGCAAGCAGTTCAGCCAGGAGCTCTCGGAGAAGGCCAGCAACCCGGTGACCGCCCAGCGGATGTGGGACCTGTCGATGCAGCTGGTGGGACTGGCCTGAGGATGGCCCGCACCCTGCGCTGGGGACTGGGACTGCTGCTGGTCGTCAGCCTGTCCATCGGTGCCTTCCTGTTCCTGCCCTTCCGCTCCTGGCTGCCGGGCGGGACGGTGGCCGATGTACCGCTGAGCCAGGTGGTGAACGGTGCGGCCTTCAACCGGCTGTTTCCCGAGCCCCAGGACGGGGACCAGCTGGTGTTCACCCAGGAGAAGCGGGGGTTCAGCGAGGCCCGGCTCAAGCACGACGGCCAGGTGAAGGCCCTGCTCGCCATCTCCGATGTCACCACCGCTCCGGAGGCCCGCAGCAAGTTCGAAGCCAGCCGGAGCCGTCTGCAGGGCTGGCCGCTGGTGGAGCAGGGTGCCCAGGCCACGGCCCTGCTGGTGGCCGACCGCTTCCAGGTCAAGGTGATCGGCCAGGGAGTGGGCCTAGATCCGGAACAGCGTCAGGACCTGCTCGCCCGCTTCAACCTCAGGGGTCTGGCGGCTCTGCAGGCGCCAGCATGAGCTCCGTTCTCGAGCGGCTCGAGCGCCTGCCCCGCCGCAACCTGACGGTGCTGGCCATCAAGGGCCTCAGCACCCTGGTGCCCGGCGGCTGGACCAACATCACCAAGGCCGACGCCCTGATCACCGACGTGCTGGGCAGCACCGATCCGGAGCTGATCCGCCAGGTGCGGGCCCGGGCCGACGCGCTGAGCCGGGCGCGCCACGAGGGCTATGGCCGTGCCCTGAGCCTGTATGACGCCGTCAACCGCTCCCAGAAGGCTGCCGGCGGCCTGCGGCTGCTGGCCAACATCGGCGGTGCCCTGCCGCTGGTGAAGCGGATCGCCGCTCTCACGCCCACGAGCGACAACCTGCAGGCGGCGGATCTGAGCCTGAAGGTGGCCGCCGAGCTGCTGGCCTTCACCCAGGTGAACGGCCTGCCCGGTGACAGCTTCGGCGACTTCGCCGCCGCCCTGGGCGACTACGCCGGCGAGGCCCGGGTGAGGATGGCCGCCCTGATCTGCTTCGATGCCCTGCTGCCCCTGGGCGACCAGGCCCTGGCGCGGCTGGATGGTCTGCTGGGGGGACTCGACAGGCGGGACCTGCACCAGCTGCCCGCCTACGCCGGCATGGCCCGGCTGCTGCCGGGACGTGGCGATAGGGCCCATCTGACCTTCCTGCGCCGGAGCGTCGAACCGTGGCTGGGCTGGGCCGGCGGCTTCACCAGCCAGCTGGGTCTCACCGGCCAGAAGGCGGTTCAGGCCCTGCAGGGAACCCTGGGCCCCTGGCAGGGAAGCTTCCAGCAGCTGGCCACCTTCCTCGACGCCTTCACCGACACCTACCAGCACACGGGCGTGCAGGCGGTGGCGCGACGGATCGTGGAGCGGGCCGCCGCGGAGATCTGACGGGCCCGCCGGGGTCCGTCAGCTGGCGCTCAGTCGAAACCGAGCAGATCGAAGATCTCCCGATCCTTGAGCGATTCGGCCTCCAGTGGCTCCACATCACTGAGCATCTTGCGGGCCAGGCTCAGGTATTCCTGCTGGACGGCCTCCACTTCCGGAGTGCTCTCCATCTCGAAGATGGTGCACTTCTTGAGGCGCGATTTACGGATCGCATCGACGGTCTTGAAGTGGGCCATGGTGCGCAGACCGGTGCGTTCGTTGAACTTATCGATCTCATCGGTCTGCTCGGAGCGGTTGGCGATCACACCGCCGAGGCGCACCTTGTAGTTCTTGGCCTTGGCATTGATCGCCTGCATGATCCGATTCATGGCGAAGATCGAATCGAAATCGTTGGCGGTGACGATCAGGCAGTAGTGGGCGTGCTGGAGGGGGGCCGCGAAGCCGCCGCAGACCACGTCACCGAGCACGTCGAAGATCACCACGTCGGTGTCCTCGAGCAGGTGGTGCTCCTTGAGCAGCTTGACCGTCTGTCCGGTCACGTAGCCGCCGCAGCCGGTGCCGGCCGGGGGGCCACCCGATTCCACGCACATCACACCGTTGTAGCCCTCGAAGACGAAGTCCTCGGGACGCAACTCCTCGGTGTGGAAATCGACGGTCTCGAGGATGTCGATCACCGTCGGCACCATCTTCTTGGTGAGGGTGAAGGTGGAGTCGTGCTTCGGATCACAACCGATCTGCAGCACCCGTTTGCCCAGCTTGGAGAAGGCGGCCGAGAGATTGGAGGAGGTGGTGGATTTGCCGATGCCGCCCTTGCCGTAGACGGCGATCACCAGGGCCCCCTCCTCGATGTTCATCGACGCGTCCTGATGCACCTGCAGGCTGCCCTCGCCATCTTCGCGGGGGTTGGTGCTCGGGGGAGACGTGAGTGTGGTGGTCATAGGAAAAACAAGGGGAAGCCGGACAACCGGCGGATCACGCGTCAGAAACAGCCTGCTCAGATCGGATCCCGGCTGTCAGGGGATCACGCAAACCGAAACATCAGCAGCTTGGACCTCAACGGCACAAGAGGGGCCTCAACGGCTGAAGTGGGCCTTGGCGTCGTACAGGGCTTCGGCATCGATTCGCTCCAGGCCCCGTTCGCGGGCGAAGGCTTCGGTGTTCTTGCGCACCTTGCCCCGCACGAAGAAGGGAATCTTGGCGAGCTCGGCCTCACCATCGGCCGTCCAGAGGCTTTCGAGGGCCTCGCGGACGGCGGCACCGGCGGTGGTGGTGCCCGGAGCCGGGGCGGCGGTGGCGACGGACGCCGGGGCCGGCACCTGGGTCGGGGCCGTGGCCGTGGGGCCCTCGTGGTCGGCGCCCGAGGCCGCCGCCGGGGCGCCGTCGCCGAGGTGGCTGCGGTGGCCGTCGACGAACTCGAAGTCGTGGCGGAACATGCCGATCAGGTGCTCCTCCAGGCCCATCATCAGCGGGTGCACCCAGGAGTCGAAGATCACATTGGCCCCCTCCCAGCCCATCTGGGGGGAGTAGCGGGCCGGCACGTCCTGGACGTGCAGGGGGGCGCTGATCACCGCACAGGGCAGCCCCAGACGCTTGGCGCTGTGGCGCTCCATCTGGGTGCCGAGCACCAGCTCCGCCGCTGCCTCGGCCATGGCCTTCTCCACCACCAGGTAGTCGTCGGTGATCAGGGCCTCCAGGCCCAGCTCGGCGGCGGCGGCCCGCACCTCCCGGGCCTGCTCCCGGCTGTAGCTGCCCAGGCCCACCACCTGGAAGCCCAGTTCCTTGGAGGCGATCCGGGCGGCGGCGATGGCGTGGGTGGCGTCGGCGAAGATGAACACCCGCTTGCCGGTGAGGTAGGTGGAATCCACCGACTTGGAGTACCAGGGCAGCCGCGAGCGACGCTCGGCCTCGCTCGGCTGACCCTCCACCGCCTCCAGTTCGGCCGGCAGGGCCAGATCCAGCACCCCGTGCAGCTCCCGCAGGAAGGCGGCGGTGGCGCCGATGCCGATCGGCACCGTGCGCACCACCGGGGTGCCGAAGCTGCGCTCCAGCCAGCTGCACACCGGACCCGCCACCTCCGGGTAGAGGCAGACGTTGGCGTCGGCGGTGGGGATGCGCAGCAGATCGGCGGGGCGGGCCCCCAGGGGCGCCACCACCGAAACATCGATGCCGTGCTCCGCCAGCAGCCGGGTGATCTCCAGCACGTCGTCCCGGCAGCGGAAGCCCAGCAGGCTCGGGCCCAGCAGGTTGACCCGGGGCCGGCGGCCCTCCGCTCGCCAGCGGGAGGGGGAGGGCTTGGGGGTGCCCGGGGCCGGCAGTTGCGCCTTGAGCAGGGTGCGCACCAGCTGGTAGAAGGTCTCGGCCGCGCCCCAGTTCTCCTTCTTGGAGTAGGCGGGCAGCTCCAGGTTCACCATCGGCACCCCCAGATCCATGCCGGCGGCCAGGGCTCCGGGCTGGTCCTGGATGAGCTCGGCGGTGCAGCTTTCCCCCACCAGGAGCGCCTCGGGCCGGAAGCGCTCGACGGCCTGGCGGATCGAGCGCTGCACCAGCTCGGCGGTGTCACCGCCCAGATCCCTGGCCTGGAAGGTGGTGTAGGTGACGGGAGGACGCAGTCCCCGCCGCTCGATCATGGTGAACAGCAGGTCGGCGTAGGTGTCGCCCTGGGGGGCGTGGAGCACGTAGTGCACCCCCTCCATGGAGGTGGCGATGCGCATGGCCCCGACGTGGGGGGGGCCTTCGTAGGTCCAGAGGGTCAGTTCCATGGGGGGTGTTCAGGAGAGCTGCAGCACGGCCCGGCGCCGCAGGGGGCGGGCGAAGAGTTCGGCCAGTTCACCGGCCTGGTCGCAGCCGTGGATCGGGCTGAACACCAGCTCGATCGACCACTTGGTGGCGATGCCCTCGGCCTCGAGGGGATTGGCCAGGCCCAGGCCGCAGAGCACCAGGTCGGGGCGGGCGGCCCGCACCCGCTCCAGCTGCAGGTCCACGTCCTGGCCCTCGCTGAGCTGGGTGGCGGGGGGCAGCAAAGCCAGATCGGCGGCCATCAGCTGGCGGTCGAGGTAGGGGGTGCCCACCTCCACCAGCTCCATGCCGCATTCGCGGGACAGAAAGCGGGCCAGGGGGATCTCCATCTGGGAGTCCGGCAGCAGGAACAGCCGCTTGCCCGCGAGCACCTCCCGGTGGGGCTCCAGGGCGCGGCGCCCCCGCTCCACCAGGGGGTCGAGCACCGCGTTGAAGCGGTCGGCGGGCACACCGAAGGCATGGGCGGCGGCGGCCATCCAGTCGCGGCTGCCCTCCACGCCGAACGGATAGGGGGCGCTCAGCAGGGTGGCGCCCCGGTGCTGCAGGGCCCGGGCGGTGGCACTCAGGAAGGGCTGGGCGAGCAGCACCCGCGTTCCCTTGCCGACGGGCGGCAGATCGGTGGAGCGCCGCGGCGGCAGGCTGCGGACCGTGGTGATGCCCAGCCGCTCGAAGATCAGCCGGAAGCGATCCTCCACCGCATCGGCCAGGGTGCCCACGATCAGCAGCTGCTCCTCATCGGAAGCGGGCAGGAGCGGGAGCATGGCCAGCAGGGCGTTGTCCTCCCCCTGGGTGAAGGTGGTCTCGATGCCGCTGCCGGAGTAGTTCAGCACCCGCACCCGCCCGAGCAGCTGGGTGTTGAGCCGTTCGGCCGCCTTGGCCAGGTCAAGCTTGATCACTTCGCTGGGGCAGGAGCCCACCAGGAAAAGGGTGCGGATCTCGGGCCGGCGTTCCAGCAGATCCTTCACCAGACGGTCCAGTTCCTCGTTGGCATCCGCCAGGCCCGCCAGGTCCCGTTCGCCCAGGATCGCTGTGCCGAACCGGGGTTCGGCGAAGATCATCACGCCCGCCGCCGACTGGACCAGGTGGGCGCAGGTGCGGGAGCCCACCACCAGGAAGAAGGCGTCGGGCATGCGGCGGTGCAGCCAGACGATGGAGGTGAGGCCGCAGAACACTTCCCGCTGGCCGCTTTCCTTGAGGATGTCCGGGGGCGACGGCTGAATCGGTGGAGCGGATACACCCATGGAGGGGATCGCCGGGTATGGAGCCTCCATGGGTTAGCGGGGACCGCGGGGTCCGCGCCCGACTGCGTTACATCTTTTCGGGATCGTGTGCGGGTTCCCGCGCTCAGAGGCGGCGCCGGAATCCCTCGCTGAAGCCGATGCTGCGCTCCTCCCGCTCACCATCGGCGCTGCGGCTCAGCTTCCAGACGTTGCGGCCCAGGCGGCGGGCCGTGAGTCCGCCCCGCTCCACCAGCGCGGCCCCCGGCCGGGCCCCCATCAGCTGGGTGACCTCGGCGGTGCTGAGGGGAGCGCCGGTGCGGATGGCCAGCTCGGTGATCTCAAGCCGCTGGCGCAGGGCCGCCAGGTCGACCGGGTGATCCGCCTCGGCGGGGTCCCTCCAGTCGGCGAAGCCCTCCCCGAGGCCGCCGCCCATGCGCCGCATCAGGCCGAGGCCGATGAAGGCGAGGGCCTGCTCCGGCCTCACCCCCTGATCGAGGGCCCGGGTGATCCATTCGGACACCGTGTCCTGGTCGAGGGGGTGGCGCAGGGGCTGGGTCTCGCTGGCCACGCCGGGTGCGGAGGAAGCGCCGTCGGCGGTGGAAGGGGTGGTGGTGGCGGTGCGGCGGGTGGCCATGGTCGCGCCTGGAAAGGTTGAACTGGAAGGTATCGGTTGCCTTCGGAGTCGCAAGTATCCGGACCTGCTGAATCACGATGGAAAGACGGCCTCCATTCGTGTCTCCATCCCTGCGCGACGCGGAGTTGGCTCACCTTCTCCATGGACCGTTCACTGCATCGACCCAGTCCACAGACTCCCTCCCAACGGTTCGAGACGGCAGCCCTCCCGGACGATCCCGTCGAAATTGCCCCGGGTGTGTGGTGGGTGGGAGTTCGACTGGATAAGGACCATTTCCAGTGCCACACCTATTTCATCCCCAACGGTTCGGACGGCGTCCTGATCGATCCGGGTTCGCCGCTCACGATCGACGGCACCCTGGCCAAGCTGCGATCGATCACCGATCTCGGCGCGATCCGCTGGCTCGTCTGTCACCACCCCGACCCTGACATCTGCGCCGCCCTGCCAAAGCTGGGCGACGTCCTGACGCACCCCGACGTGCAGGTGGTCACCGAATGGCGTGCCAACGCCCTGATCCGCCACTACGCCCATCGTTTCTCCACCTATCTGGTCGAGAAGCACGGCTGGTGTCTGCCCCTGGAAGGGGGGCGACGGCTGGAATTCCAGCTCACGCCTTATCTCCATTCCCCTGGCGCGATGGTGTCCTATGACACGTTCAGCCATACCCTCTTTTCTTCTGACCTGTTCGGCGGCTTTGTCCCCGACAGCAGCGTGCTGGAGTCCAGCGATGCGTCCTACATCATCAAGAACGCCCGGCCCTTTCATCAGCACTACATGCCAAGCCGGGAAATGCTCAGCGCCGGCCTGGCCCGCATCCGCTCCCGCTGGCCATGGATCGACCTGATCGCCCCCCAGCACGGCCACATCATTGCCGCCTCGATCGTCAATGAGATGTTCACCGCCATGGCCGCCACCGAATGCGGTGTGTATTGCCTGGCTGACGCTGACGTGGACCTGAAACGGCTCCTCCGCATCGCCGAGGCCCGGCGCCAGCTGAGCGATGCCCTCATGCACCAAAGCAGCCCCCTCGGCATGGTCCGCGCCATGGCCACCATCCTCGAATCCTCCGGCGAGCCCGGGGAGTGCGAGCTGGCCGTGAACATGCCCATCGACGGCTGGACCACCTGGAATGCCTTTACAGACCATCCCGAGCTGCGGGAGCCGCCCGCCGACTGGCACCACATCTGCCTGCTCGGCTATCCGGCCATGGTGCTGGCCCTGAAGGGCGAGGGGGGGCAGCACACGTTCGATCCCGACATGGAACGGATGCTGCGGGAGTTCACCGAATCGATGCGCCCCTGGGTGGACCATCTGCTGGAGGACCAGCGCAAGGCCGTCGAGGTGGCCGCCCTCAACCTGGCGGCCCTCACTGATCCACTCACGGGGCTGGCCAACCGGCGGGCCCTGGCTGGGGCAACGTTGCCGGCCAGCTATTCCCTGATCGAACTGGATCTTGACCATTTCAAGAATGTGAACGACACCTTCGGCCACGAAGCCGGCGACCGGGTGCTCAAGCAGCTGGCCCGGGTGCTGAACGCGTCGGTGCGGGAGCAGGACCACACCTACCGCCTGGGTGGTGAGGAGTTCCTGGTGCTGTTGCCGGAGGCCGACCGGGAGACGGCCCTGCTGGTGGCCGAACGGATCCGCCTCTCGGTGCGGCAGCTCAATCTGGAGGGGGAGGCCCCCGGGGGGCGCCTCACGGTCAGCCTGGGGGTCAGCACCAAAAAGGCCTCCCAGCCGTTCGACTTCTCCCGGCTGATGGAGCAGGCCGATCGGGCCCTCTATGCGGCCAAAGGCTCCGGCCGCGATCGGGTCTGCATGGCCGATGGAACCAGCCGGGGCTGCCCCTAGACCAGAAGCCCCCGCCGGCGCCCCGCCCGGGAGTACCCTCCCCTTCTGGACTGCCCCTGCCGGCGGCCAGTGATCCCGGCGCTTCAACCACCCCGGGGATCGCCATAACCATTTGTTCCGGGGGTTGGCGCCTCGCGCCGTGATGGATTCGCAGAGTGCCCGTTCCTTCCTTCGCGACGACCGGTCGGACGCCCGCAGGAAGGCGGCGAGTCTGCGGATCACGGGCACCGATGTGAGCGGCGAGGCCTCCGGGGCCAGCTGCGTGATCACCACCGACAGCGAAGGCCGGCGGCTGGCGCGCCAGTCCAGCCATGTGCAGTCGATCGAACTGCGCACCTACGTCTTCCTGGATTCCCTCCAGCCCCAGCTGGCGTCGTACATGGGCACGGTGTCCCATGGCTTCCTGCCGATCCCCGGTGATGCCTGCCTCTGGCTGGAGGTCTCCCCGGGGATGGCGGTGCACCGGGTCACCGACATCGCCCTCAAGGCCAGCACGGTGCGGCTCGGCCAGATGGTGGTGGAGCGGGCCTTCGGTTCCCTGGCTCTCTACCACCGGGACCAGAGCAACGTGCTCCACTCCGGCGACGTGGTCCTGGAGGCCATCGGCAGCCGGGTGGAGCTGCGCAGCCGCTGCGAGGTGACCTGGACGGAGATCATCCGGGCCATCACCCCCGACCACGCCGTGCTGATCAACCGCCAGAACCGCCGCGGTTCGATGATCCAGGCCGGGATGAGCATGTTCATCCTCGAGACCGAACCGGCGGGCTACGTGCTGATCGCCGCCAACGAAGCCGAGAAGAGCTCCAACATCACGGTGGTGGACGTCAAGGCGGTGGGTGCCTTCGGCCGCCTCACCCTGGCGGGCAAGGAGGGCGACGTCGAGGAGGCCGCCGCCGCCGCCATGCGCGCCGTGGCCCAGATCAACGCCGGCTCCCGCGGCTGAGCCCCAGCAGCCGCTTGAGGCCCGGGGCCATCGCCCGGGCGGCCTTTCCCCGGCTGCCGAGCTTGCTCCTGAGGTGCTCGCCCATCGCGGCGTAGCTGCAGCCCGCCTCCCGCACATGAAAGATCGGGTCGTAGCCGCCGCCATGGCCGGAGGGCTCCCGCAGGATCAGCCCCCGGCAGACCCCCTGCGACTCCAGCACCACCGCACCGCCGGGGTCGGCCAGGGCCATGGCGCTCACGAAGGTGCCACCGCGGTAGAGGGAATCGCCCAGCTCGTGCAGCAGTCGATGGATCTTCTCGTGATCCGTGGGGGCGTAACGCGCCGAAAACAGGCCGGGACGGCCATCAAGGGCATCCACCTCCAGGCCGGAATCGTCCGCCAGTGACCAGCAGCCCGTGAGCGACGCCACCGTGGAGGCCTTGAGGCGCGCATTCTCGGCGTAGGTGAGCCCCGTCTCCTCAATCTCCAGGTCCCTGGGCTGCTGCCGGATCTCCAGCCCCACCTCCGGACCCACCCCCTCGAGCATGGCCGTGATTTCGGCCACCTTGTGGGGGTTGCCGCTGGCAATCACCAGGACCGGGGGGGAAGGGGAAAGGGACAAGCGGGGCCCTGTGGGGGGCCCCATTGTGGTGCAGCGGGGTGGGGGAAGGGGTGGGGCAGGATGGGTTGAACATTCCACCCCCGGAAAACTCCAGGGTTCCTGCCCCGGGCGGACGATAGGGAATTCGCTCGCGATCGGACGGATGGGCGGGGCAACGTTGCGCGACCGGTGACGGCCTATGGCCGGATTCGCCCCTAGGTTGCCTCCAGCCTTTGGGCGCCGGAGGGCGATGCAGTCGAGCCTGGTCCTACAGAACCTTCTCTCCGCGCCGGTCCTCTTCTTCTTTCTGGGAATTCTGGGGGTGCTGGTGGGCTCCGACCTGGAGATCCCCTCGCCGCTGCCCAAGCTGTTCTCCCTCTATCTGCTGCTGGCGATCGGCTTCAAGGGGGGCATGGAACTGGCCCACAGCGGCCTGGGCCCCCAGGTGCTGCTCACGGTCGGTGCGGCGGTGGCGATGTCGCTGCTGGTGCCGCTCAGCAGCTTCCTGTTCCTGCGGCTGCGCCTCGACGGTTACAACGCCGCTGCCATCGCCGCTTCCTACGGCTCGATCAGCGCCGTCACCTTCATCACCGCCGAGAGCTTCCTCAATGTCGTCGACGTGAACTTCGACGGCTTCATGGTGGCGGCCCTGGCCCTGATGGAATCGCCGGCGATCGTGGTGGGGGTGATCCTGGCCCGGCTCTCGGCCCCCGCGGAGGATGCGGAGATGGCCGGAGATCAGCAGAACGGCGGCAGCAGTCTGCGCTGGCGGGAGATTCTCCAGGAGGCCTTTCTGAACGGTTCGGTGTACCTGCTGATCGGCAGCCTGGTGATCGGTTATGTGGTGGCGGCCTTCAGTCCGGCGGGTCTGGCGAAGATGGATCCCTTCACCGAGAAACTCTTCTACGGAGCCCTGTGCTTCTTCCTGCTCGACATGGGCATCGTCGCGGCCCAGCGGCTGCGGGACCTGAAGCAGGCCGGGGCGTTCCTGATCGGCTTCTCCCTGCTGGCTCCTCCTGTGCATGCCCTGGTGGGGCTGGGGGTGAGCCTCCTGCTGGGGCTGGGGCAGGGGAACACCCTGCTGTTCATGGTGCTCTGCGCCAGCGCCTCCTACATCGCCGTGCCGGCGGCGATGCGCATGACCGTCCCCCAGGCCAATCCCAGCCTCTACATCTCCACCGCCCTGGGCCTCACCTTTCCCTTCAATGTGGTGATCGGGATTCCTCTCTACATGGCGTTGACCCGCCAGTTCATTCCTGCCGGCTGACCCCGCCGCTCCCACGCCAGCCCGTTGCCGCCCCGTCGCCCCGTCCCCATGAAGCGCATTGATCTCTTTCTCAGCGAACGGGAACTGAACCGTGTCTGCCGCACCATCACCGCGGCCGGGGCGAAGGGTTATTCAGTGATGCGGCACGTCACGGGCATGGGCCCCTCCGGTGAGATCTCCGAAGCGATGGACTTCAGCGGGCTGGGGGCCAATGCCCACGTGGTCGTGTTCGTGGAGGACGAGCTGCTCGGGGCCATGGGCACCGCCCTGCGGCCCCTGCTGAAGCGCTACGGCGGGGTCGGCTTCGTCTCCAGCGCCGAGCCGCTCTGAGCCGCGGCGCCGTGCCTGCGCCCCCCCAGGAGCGGCAACGGCGGGGCGGCGATCAAGCAATGCTTGCTTTTTGTGTTGCACTGATCAGGCGCGCTTATGAGCCGATCCCAAAACCTTGATGGCCGCCCGGCTCCCAATCGCTTGACGGAGGGTTTGACGGAGGAGCAAGGTTGCAGGCGAACATTCCACCCCCCTCCTCCAGGAGCAGGTAATGGCAAACGAAACCATGGGCATCGCCCTCGGCATGATCGAGACACGCGGTCTGGTGCCCGCCATCGAAGCGGCTGACGCCATGACCAAAGCCGCCGAGGTGCGCCTCATCGGTCGCGAATTCGTCGGAGGCGGCTACGTGACCGTCCTGGTGCGGGGTGAAACCGGTGCCGTCAACGCCGCCGTCCGTGCCGGCGCCGATGCCTGCGAGCGGGTGGGCGACGGCCTGGTGGCCGCCCACATCATCGCCCGTCCCCACCGCGAGGTGGAGCCGGCGCTGAACAGCAGCTTCGGCCTGGGATCGAAGGACTGAGCGGTCGACTGACCCTCTGAGTTTTCCATCCGAACCCATCCGAACAATCCCATGAGCAAGAAGTACGACGCCGGGGTCAAGGAGTACCGCGACACTTACTGGACTCCCGATTACGTCCCCCTCGACACCGACCTGCTGGCCTGCTTCAAGTGCACCGGCCAGGAAGGTGTGCCCAAGGAAGAAGTGGCTGCCGCCGTGGCCGCCGAGTCCTCCACCGGCACCTGGTCCACCGTGTGGTCCGAGCTCCTCACCGATCTCGACTTCTACAAGGGCCGCTGCTACCGCATCGAAGACGTCCCTGGTGACAAGGAGTCCTTCTACGCGTTCATCGCCTACCCCCTCGACCTGTTCGAGGAAGGCTCCGTGACCAACGTGCTCACCTCCCTGGTGGGCAACGTGTTCGGCTTCAAGGCCCTGCGCCACCTGCGCCTGGAAGACATCCGCTTCCCGATGGCCTTCATCAAGACCTGCCCCGGCCCGCCGAACGGCATCTGCGTCGAACGTGACCGGATGAACAAGTACGGCCGTCCCCTGCTGGGTTGCACCATCAAGCCGAAGCTCGGCCTCTCCGGCAAGAACTATGGCCGGGTGGTCTACGAATGCCTCCGCGGCGGTCTCGACTTCACCAAGGACGACGAGAACATCAACTCCCAGCCCTTCCAGCGCTGGCAGAACCGTTTCGAGTTCGTGGCCGAAGCCGTCCAGCTCGCCCAGGAAGAGACCGGCGAGAAGAAGGGGCACTACCTCAACTGCACCGCCGCCACTCCTGAGGAGATGTACGAGCGGGCCGAGTTCGCCAAGGAACTCGGGCAGCCGATCATCATGCACGACTACATCACCGGTGGCTTCACCGCCAACACCGGTCTGTCGAAGTGGTGCCGTAAGAACGGCATGCTGCTCCACATCCACCGCGCCATGCACGCGGTGATCGACCGCCATCCCAAGCACGGCATCCACTTCCGGGTGCTGGCCAAGTGCCTGCGCCTCTCCGGCGGCGACCAACTGCACACCGGCACCGTGGTGGGCAAGCTCGAGGGTGACCGTCAGACCACCCTGGGCTTCATCGACCAGCTGCGCGAATCCTTCATCCCCGAAGACCGCACCCGCGGCAACTTCTTCGATCAGGACTGGGGTTCGATGCCCGGCGTCTTCGCTGTGGCCTCCGGCGGCATCCACGTGTGGCACATGCCCGCCCTGGTCGCCATCTTCGGTGACGACTCCGTGCTCCAGTTCGGTGGTGGCACCCACGGCCACCCCTGGGGTTCGGCCGCCGGCGCCGCCGCCAACCGGGTGGCCCTGGAAGCCTGCGTCAAGGCCCGCAACGCCGGCCGCGAGATCGAGAAGGAAGGCCGCGACATCCTCACGGAAGCCGCCAAGCACAGCCCCGAGCTGGCCATCGCCCTCGAGACCTGGAAGGAAATCAAGTTCGAGTTCGACACCGTCGACAAGCTCGACGTCGGCTGATCCGACACCACGGCCCCACACCCTGCCTCCGCTGACCGACGGTGATCCCACCCACGGTCGGCGGGGCCGGGTTCCCCAACCCATTCCCCACAAGGATCCCCATGCCCTTCAAGAGCACCGTGGGTGACTACCAAACAGTCGCCACCCTGGAGACCTTCGGCTTCCTCCCGCCGATGACCCAGGACGAGATCTACGACCAGATCGCCTACATCATTGCCCAGGGCTGGAGCCCCCTGGTCGAGCACGTCCACCCCAGCCGCTCCATGGCCACCTACTGGTCGTACTGGAAGCTGCCCTTCTTCGGTGAGAAGGATCTCGGTGTGATCGTCAACGAACTGGAGTCCTGCCACCGGGCCTACCCCGATCACCACGTGCGCCTCGTCGGTTACGACGCCTACACCCAGAGCCAGGGCGCCTGCTTCGTCGTGTTCGAAGGCCGCTGATCCAGCGACCACAGCGGATCCCGGCCGGCGGTCGGGATCCATCACTTTTGATCATCCATTCACGGGGCGGACATGGCCAGGACCACCAGTCGGGAAGCAGCTCTGGAGCGCCGCAAGGCCCTCACCAACGGCGGCAAGAAAGCCTCCGCCCAGTTCATGTCCTCCCCGGGCAGGGTGCGCACCGCCGCTGACGCCCAGCGCAGCCGCACCGAGGCGGTGAGTGCCGCCCCGGCTGCGCCGGCCCCCGTCCCGGCC
>NZ_JAYGHZ010000257.1:0-28048 GCF_034931285.1 Synechococcus sp. BA-120 BA3 | reverse complement strand
GCCCTACTGCATCGCCCGCACGGAGGTGACCAACCGCGCCTTCGCCGCCTTCGTGGCCGCCACCGGCTACCGCACCCAGGCGGAGCGGCCCCTGCCCCAGGAGCAGTTCCCGCAGCTCTCCGCCGCCGAGCGACGCCCGGGCTCGGTGGTGTTCCGGCTCCCCTCCCCCGGCGAGCCCCTGGAGGAGCTCAGCTGGTGGCAGTGGGTGCCCGGGGCCGACTGGCGCCATCCCGAGGGCCCCGGCAGTTCCATCGACGACCGGCTCGACCATCCGGTGGTGCAGGTGTCGCTGGCGGATGCGGAGGCCTACGCGGCCTGGGCCGGCGCCGCCCTCCCCAGCGAGGCCCAGTGGGAGTTCGCCGCCCGGGGCGGCCTGCGGGATCGGGCCTTCAGCTGGGGCAACACCTGGCGCCCCGGCCTGGCCAACACCTGGCAGGGGGAGTTTCCCGTCAGCAACTCCGCTGACGATGGCTTCACCGGCACCGCTCCGGTGGGCAGCTTCCCCCCCAATGGCTATGGACTCCGGGACATGACGGGCAATGTCTGGGAGTGGACGGCGGACTGGTACCGGCCCGGCCACGATCACCTCGCCGGCCAGGACGACCCGGTGCTGGCCGATCCTGCCGCCAGCAGCGATCCGCGGGAGCCCGGGGTGGCCAAGCACGTCATCAAGGGGGGCTCCTTCCTGTGCGCCCCCAACTACTGCAGCCGCTACCGGCCGGCGGCGCGGGAGGCCGAAAGCCCCGACACCGGCACCTCCCACATCGGTTTCCGACTCGTTTCCCCCGCCCTGACCACCCATGGCTGAGCGTCCCCTGACCCACCTCGGCGTCGCGGTCGGCCGCCTCCTGCGGCGCCTGGTTCCAGGGTGCCTGGCCCTGGCCCTGGTGGTCTGGTCGTTCAGGGCCGTGCCGGCCCTGGCCCAGCGGATCACCGGCACCCCGGGAGCCCCCAATGCCACCACCACGATCTCCGGCACCCAGTTGCCGGCCCCGGCGCCCCCCTTCGGTGGGGTGATCAAGGACGGCGCCCAGCAATCGAAACCCTGGTGGGCGCCCCGGATCACGCCACCGCAGAGCGCGCCCAACGTGCTGCTGATCATCACCGACGATGCCGGTTTCGGCGTGCCCAGCACCTTCGGCGGCGTGATCCCCACCCCGGCCATGGACCGCGTCGCCAAGGCGGGCCTCCGGTACAACCGCACGTTCTCCACGGCGCTGTGCTCCCCCACCCGGGCCGCCCTGATCACCGGCCGCAACCATCACTCGGCCGGCTTCGGGGTGATCTCTGAGCAGTCGACGGGCTTTCCCGGGTACAACAGCATCATCGAGCGGGACAAGGCCACGATCGGCCGTCTGCTCAAGGACAACGGCTACAGCACCGCCTGGTTCGGCAAGGACCACAACGTGCCGGCGTTCCAGGCCAGCCAGAGCGGGCCCTTCGACCAGTGGCCCACGGGCATGGGCTTCGAGTACTTCTACGGCTTCGTCGGTGGGGACGCCAACCAGTGGCAGCCCAACCTGTTCCGCAACACCACCCAGATCTATCCCTTCGAGGGCAAGGAGCCCGGCACCTGGAACCTGGTGACCGAGATGGCCGATGACGCCATCGACTACATGGCGCGGATGCACCAGATCAACCCCAGCAAGCCGCTGTTCATCAAGTACGCCCCCGGGGCCACGCACGCGCCCCACCACCCCACCAAGGAGTGGGTGGATCGGATCCATGCCATGCATCTCTTTGATGACGGCTACGAGAAGCTGAGGGAGCGCATCTTCGCCAACCAGAAGAAACTCGGCGTTATTCCCGAGGACGCCAAGCTTGACCCCTGGCCCGCCGATGTGATCACGCCCTGGGACAAATTGAGCCCGGAGGCCCAGAAACTGTTCATCCGCCAGGTGGAGGTGTTCGCCGCCTATGCGGCCTACAGCGATTACGAAATTGGGCGGGTGATCCAGCAGTTCGATGACCTTGGCAAGCTCGACAACACGCTGATCATCTACATCAACGGCGACAACGGCACCAGTGCCGAAGGCGGGCCCCTGGGCACCCCCAATGAAGTGGCCTTCTTCAACGGCCTCAACAAGCTGCCCGTCGAGGTGCAGATGAAGTTCTACGACGTGTGGGGCACCGATCTCACCTACAACCACATGTCGGCGGGCTGGAGCTGGGCCTTCGACACCCCCTTCAGCTGGTTCAAGCAGAACGCCTCCCGGCTTGGCGGGGTGAACCAGAACATGGTGGTGTCGTGGCCGGCGCGCATCAAGGACAGGGGCGGTCTGCGGGAGCAGTTCGTGCACGTCATCGACGTGGTGCCCACGATCCTGGAGGCGGCGGGGTTGCGGGCGCCCGAGGTGGTGGATGGGATCCCCCAGAGGCCGATCGAGGGCACCAGCTTTGTGTATACCTTCGACAGCAAGAACGCCAAGGCGCCATCGCGCCACAAGACCCAATACTTCGAGATGATGGGCCAGTGGGCGCTCTACAATGAGGGCTGGCTGCTGAGCACCAAGGTGAACCGGGCCCCCTGGGACGCCTTCGGCCCGGCCAACCCCGATCCGCTCAACAACCAGACCCTGGAGCTCTACAACCTCAACACTGACTTCAGCCAGACCACCGACCTGGCGGCCCAGAACCCCGGCAAGCTGAAGGAGATGAAGGCGGCCTTCATCGCCGAGGCCAACAAATACCAGGTGTTCCCTCTCGATGCCTCGGTGGCGGCGCGGATCGTGGCCCCCAGGCCCAACATCACCGCCGGACGCACTGAGTTCGTCTACACCCATCCGATGGTGGGCCTGCCCCAGGGGGATTCGCCCCTGCTGCTCAACACCTCCTACAGCGTCAGCGCCGACATCGAGGTGCCGGCCGGCGGTGCCGAGGGCATGCTGCTCACCTCCGGTGGCCGCTTCGGCGGCTACGGCTTCTACCTGAAGAACAGCAAGCCCGTGTGGGTCTGGAACATGGTGGATCTGGAGCGCCTCAAGTGGGAGGGCACCGAGCCCCTCACCCCTGGCAAACACAAGGTGGCGTTCGATTTCGTCTACGACGGCAAGGGGGCCGGCACCCTGGCCTTCAACGACTTCAGCGGCGTCGGCCGCCCCGGCACCGGCACCCTCAAGGTGGACGGCAAGGCGGTGGCCACCAGAACCATGGCCAAGACCCTGCCGATGATCCTGCAGTGGGACGAGAGCTTCGACGTGGGCTCCGACACCCTCACCGGCGTCAACGACGCCGACTACAAGCCGCCGTTCCGCTTCACCGGGAACCTCAACAAGCTCACCATCAAGCTGGATCGGCCCAAGCTGTCGCCGGAGGAGATCAGGAGCCTGGAGGCGGCCATGCGCACCAAGGCGGCCAGTGAGTGACTCAGGGCCGGGTGGGGCAGAGCCGCCGCCATTCCCCCAGGGCCTCGCCTGCGGCGTAGAACTTCCGCAGGCCCATCGCCGCGTCGTAGCGCTGCTTCTGCGGCGAGCTGGCCCAGGTGGCGGCGGGGCAGCTCTGGGGAGCGGCTCCAGCTTTGGGAGGCAGCTCGGCCGCATCCACCCCCAGTCGCAGCCGGAACAGGCCTTCCTGGCCGTACTGCTGGCGGAAGGCCTCGCGATCGATCGGTGCCAGGGAGCTGTTGTGGGGTTCCACGATCCCCTGCCCCCTGACGATGGACGGGAGGATCGACGGGACGAGCAGCGCCAGGCCCGCCGTAAGACCGGCGGCCCGACGTCGCCGCCATGGGGCCCGGGGGGGGCGGGTGGCCAAGGGGCAGCGGGGAGGATCGGGCCATCCTGTCGGCAGCACCAGCGCCGGCCATTGCCGGCTCAGCCAGCTTGACCACAGCAACAAGGCCCCCGAGGGGCCCAATAAGGAAAGTGCCAGGGGAGCCCTGGATCAAGAAAATGGAGCCAAGCGGACTCGAACCGCTGACCCCCTGCATGCCATGCAGGTGCTCTACCAGCTGAGCTATGGCCCCATTGGTGCGCCGGTTGCCCGGTGCTTGAGGAGCTTACAACGTGGTGGTGCGGGCCCCATCCCTTCAGACCTGACGCCAGACCGCCACCAGGCGGCCCTGCACGCTCACCTGGTCGGCGGGCACCAGGATCGGCGCGTAGGCGGGGTTGGCGGCCTCCAGCCGCACCTGGGCCCCCTGGCGGTGGAAGTGCTTGAGGGTGGTGCCGCTGCCGGGCACCAGGGCGCTCACGATCGTGCCCTCCCGCAGCCGGGAGGGGTCGGCCACGGGCTCCATCAGCACCACGTCGCCATCGGCGATGTGGGCGTCCACCATCGAGTCGCCGTTGACGGTGAGGGCGAACAGGCCGCGGGTGTCGAGCACCGGAGCCAGATCGAGGTGCTCCTGGACGTCGTCGAAGGTTTCCACCAGGCCGCCGGCGGCCACGGCCCCGAGCACCGGGATGCCGGGGTGGCTCTCGCCCAGCAGCTGCAGCGTCCGGGCCTGGCCCTCCTGCCAGGTGATCCAGCCCTTCTGCTGCAGGTGGCGCAGGCGGCTCTGGATCGGCGCCGGCGACCGCAGGCCCATGGCCTCCATCATCTGGCGGATCGAGGGGCTGTGGCGGTGGCTGCCGATGTAGTCGGCGAGCCAGTCGTAGAGCTGCCGCTGGGCCTCGGTGAGCTCCTGGTGGGTGGCGACCACGGGCAGTACGGATGAACCACTCCCTTTCTGCCATCCCGTGGGCGGTTTGTCCAGAGCCGGGCCTGCCGCCGCCCCCCGGAGACCGCTGCCGGTGCCTTCAGTCGCTGACGCCCCCCAGCAGGGTGGCGAGCAGGGCCTGCTGCACGTGCAGGCGGTTCTCCGCCTGGTCGAACACCCGGCTGGCGGCCCCCTCGATCACCCCGGCGCTGATCTCCTCGCCCCGGTGGGCGGGGAGACAGTGCAGCACGATCGCCCGCGGATCGGCCTCGGCCAGCAGGTCCTCGTCGAGGCACCAGCCGCTGAAGGCCTGCTCCCGCTGGGCCTGCTCCTCCTCCTGCCCCATGGAGGCCCACACATCGGTATACAGGACATGGGCCCCCCGGGCCGTCGCCACCGGGTCCTGCAGCACGGTGATCGCGCTCCGCCCGCCGGCGAGGGCCCGGGCCTGCTCTACCACCGCCGGGCTGGGGGCGAAGCCGTCGGGGCTGCCGATGCGCACGTCCATCCCCAGCAGGGCGCCGACGAGCATCAGCGAGTGGGCCATGTTGTTGCCATCGCCCACGTAGGCCAGGGTGAGGCCGTGGAGGTCGGCGGGGCCGTGGCCGAAGCGTTCCTGGATCGTCAGGGCATCGGCCAGGGCCTGGCAGGGGTGCTCCAGGTCGGTGAGGGCGTTGATCACCGGGATCGAGGCCCAGTGGGCGTAGTCGACCAGGTCCTCCTGGGCGAAGGTGCGGATCGCCAGGGCATCGCAGTAGCGGCTCAGCACCCGGGCCGTGTCGGCGATCGGCTCGCCCCGGCCCACCTGGGTGACGGCCGGGTTGAGGTCGATTGTCTGACCGCCGAGCCGGGCCATCGCCACGATGAAGCTCACCCGGGTGCGGGTGGAGGCCTTGGAGAAGATCAGCCCCAGCACCCGGCCGGCCAGGTCGATGCGGCGCTCGCCGCTCTTCAGCTGGCGGGCCAGCTCCAGCAGGGCGAAGGTCTGGGGACCGTCGAGGTCGGCCGAGGAGAGCAGATCGCGGCCCCTCAGGGCGGCGAGCGGGGCTGAGGGGGACACCATGGCCCACGTCCCAAAGAACCCTTATGCGAGATCGACCCCCCCCACGTCAAGGGCAGGGGCGCAGGCCGTGGCGCGCGGGCTGCGCCGGGCTGGTGCGGGGCAGCAGGATGAAGGGTGCCGACCGCCAGGCTCCCGGCGCTTCCCAGCAGGCCATGGCGGGGTTGGCGGCGCTCAGTTCCTGGATCCGTTCCCGTTGGCCCTGGAACCCCAGAAAGGGTTGGTCCAGGGACTGGAGGGCCGGTGGGTCGCGTTCCTCGAGATCCCGCAGCTGGCCGGGATGGAAGTACGTGCCCATCAGGGCTCCAGGGGGCCAGCCCGCGCTCCAGCAGCCGCCGGTGCAGACGCCGGTGCTGTTCACGAAGGCCGCCATGGCCCGATAGTCCTGCAGCGGTGCCCGTTTGTCCGCCAGCACCCTCTGGCCGATCTGCAGCTGCAGCAGCAGCACGGCGGCCAGCAGGACGGCCAGGGCGGTGCGGCGGAAGCGGCCCAGGCCGGCAGTCAGCTCCCAGCCCGTGCCCACCAGGTAGGCCACGGCCGGCAGAACCACGATGGTGTAACGGGCCTGGGTCATGGGCTTGATCGGATCGATCACCAGCATCAGTGCCATGAACAGGCCGATCACCAGCAGCAGGTAGCGGGCCTCCCCCAGGGACTGGGGCAGCTGCTGGGTCGGCTCCACCAGGAAGCGGCGCAGGTTCCGCCAGGAGCCGATGGCACAGCCGATCCCCACCGCCAGTCCGATCAGGCCCAGTTGGGCCAGCGGTCCCTGGTGGAGGTCCAGCAGGGGAAGCAGGCCGCGGCTGAACTGCATCAGGGTGCCGATGACCGGCTCTACCTCGATCCAGTCGATCCGTTCGAGCTTGTTGCCGATCGAGCTGGCCAACGCATGGCCGAGGGGCGGCAGCAGCAGCAGCAGCCCGAGGACGGCCGCCTCCCGCCGTCGCCGCAGCACCTGCCCATCGGCGGCGCTCACCGCCAGCACCACCAGCACGAACAGCAGCGAGAAGTAGTGCGTCAGGGACAGCAGCACGCAGGCGAGCCTGAATCCCCAGCGCAGGGCGGCCCCGTGGCGTTCCGTGCCCTGACGCAGCAGGAGGGCCGTGCCCAGCATCAGCGTCGAGAGTGTGAGCGAGAGGGCGTAGCTGCGCGCCTACTGGGCATAGAAGAGGAAGGAGGGGCTGGTGCCCAGGAAGGCCACCGTGAACAGGCGCCGGCCTGCACCGCGCCCGGAACTGCCCAGGGCCGCGGCCACAAGGCCCAGGGCGGCGATCAGAAAGCTGAGGCTGCGGGTGGCGGTCTCCCCTGGGCCGAAGACCCCGATCCAGAGCTTCAGCAGGACCTGATAGAGCGGGGGATGGGTGTCGGGGAGCAGCCAGTCCCGGAACAGCACGCCCCAGTCGGCGCTGCTGGCGGCCACCGACCAGATCTCATCGGACCAGTAGGAATAGGCCGTGGTCAGCCCCTGCCCGGCGAACCCGAGACAGCAGAGGATCAGGACGGCGGTGACAAGCCGCCGGGGAGGGCGCTGGAGCGGTCGGGTGGCGGCTGGGGGCCCCGAAGGCTCTGTCCCGACCACCATCACACCGCTGCAGGAGACCAGTGCCGGGACATTAGACCTGATTCAGGCCCTCCACATCAAGGGCAGGGGCGCATCCCGTGGCGCGCCGGCTGCGCCGGGCTGGTGCGGGGCAGCAGGATGAAGGATGTGGTCTTCCAGGACCCAGGTGCCTCCCAGCAGGCCAGGGCGGGGTTGTTGGCGATGAGGCCCTTCAGCTTCGGGTAGGCCCTGCGGAAGCCGAGCAGCGGACGATCCAGCCGCGTCTGGGCCAGCGGCGTGCCGGGATCGAACGCCATCAGCTCGCGGGAGCTGAAATAGGTGCCCCTGAGCGCCTCCGGGAACCATCCGCTGGACCAGCATCCCTCGCCCTTCCGGCAGAGATCGCTTTTGGCCAAGAAGCTGGCCAGGAGCTTGTAGTTCTCCAGGGGTCCTTGCTTGATGGCCAGGTGCTCGGTGCCGATCCGCAGTTGCAGCAGCAGTGCAGCGCAGAGCAGGCTGGCCAGGGCGACACGACGAACCCGGCCCAGGCTCACGGTGAGTTCCCAGCCGGTTCCCACCAGGTAGGCCAGGGCGGGCAGCACCACGATGTAGTAGCGGCTCTGCGACAGGGGCCGGAACGGATCGATTGCCAGAATGACTGCCAGGAAGGCCGTGATCACCGTCAGGAGGAAGCGGGCCTCACCCGTGGCGGGTGGCCTGGGGCTGGAGGCTCCGCGGGTGAACAGGGGGAAGGTGGCGGCTCCGATGCCGCCGACGAGGGCGAGCAGGATCAGCAGGCCTCGCAGACCCTGCCGCGGATCGAGCAGCGGCAGCGTTCCAGCCATGAACTGGGTGATCGTGCCGCTGACGGGCCTGACCGCGATCCAGTCGATGCGGGTCAGATTCTCCGTGGGGGGGCTCAGCAGGCCGTGGAGGAGCGGCCACAGCAGCAGGAGCAGCAGCAGGGGGATGGCAGCGGTCCGCGATCGGAAGACCGTTCCCTCGGCGGTGACCACCGCCAGCACCACCAGCACGAAGATCAGGGAGAAGTAGTGGGTGAGGGACAGCAGCAGACAGGAGATCGTGAACCCCCAGCGCAGGGCGGTCTCGTGGCGTCCTGTTCGCTGGCGCAGCAGCAGGGCCGTGCCCAGCATCAGCGTCGAGAGGGTCAGCGAGAGGGCATAGCTGCGGGTCTCCTGGGCATAGAAGAGAAAGGCGGGGCTGGTGCCCAGGAAGGCCACCGTGAACAGGCGCCGGCCCGCACCTCGCCCTGAGCTGCACAATGCCGCCACCACCAGTCCCAGGGCGGCGATCAGAAAGCTGAGGCTGCGGGTGGCAGGCTCCCCGGTGCCGAAGCTCCCGATCCAGAGCTTCAGCAGGATCTGATACAGGGGGGGATGGACGTCGGGGATCAGCCAGTCCCGGAACAGCACGCCCCAGTCGGAGCTGCTGGCGGCCACGGACCAGAGCTCATCCGACCAGTAGGAGTAGGCCGTTGTCAGACCCTGGCCCGCCAGGCTGAGGCAGAAGAGGATCAGCAGCCCCGTCAGGGCCGCTGGAACCAGGTGTCGTGCCCAGTGGGTTTCGGCGAGTGGGGATGGATCGGTGTCGTCCATCACCCTGGATTGCCGCAGGTCTCGAAGGGGAATCTACGGTCCGTTCCCTTACAGGGCACGCCGGACGGCAGAACCCCTCAGGCCGCCGCTCCCTCCAGCACCGCCGCATCGGGCAGCTGGCTGGAGGCGAGCAGCTGCTTGAGCTCGTCGCCTTCGATCACCTCCTTCTCGAGGATCTTGTGGGAGATGGTCTCCAGCAGCTCGCGGTTGTGGTGCAGGATCGCCAGGGCCCGTTCGTGGGCCCGGTCCACCAGCCCGCGCACCTCCTTGTCGATTTCCAGGGCGGTGGCATCGCTGACGGCCCGGCGGGGGTTGGAATTCCCCCCGAGGAAGCGGCTGCCGCCCTGCTTGTCGTAGGCGAGGGGGCCGAGGGTTTCACTCATGCCGTAGGTGCCGATCATCTGCTCGGCGATGTCGGTGGCCCGCTGCAGGTCGTTGGCGGCGCCGGTGGTGACCTCACCGAAAACCACCTCCTCGGCGGACCGCCCACCCAGCAGGGTGGCGATCTGACCTTCAAGATCTTCCTTGGAATTGAGGAAGCGCTCCTCGGTGGGCAGCTGCAGGGTGTAGCCGAGGGCCGCCATGCCCCGGGGCACGATCGAGATCTTCGCTACCTTGCTGCCGCCGGGCATCAGGTGGCCCACGATCGCGTGGCCCACTTCGTGGTAAGCCACCACCTTCTTCTCGTCGGGCTGCAGCACCCGGCTCTTCTTCTCGAGGCCAGCCACCACCCGTTCGATGGCTTCGTTGAGGTCGGCCTGCTCCACGGTGGTGCGGTAGGCCCGGGCCGCCAGCAGGGCCGCCTCATTCACCAGGTTGGCCAGGTCGGCGCCGGCGAAGCCACTGGTGGCCTGGGCGATCTTGTCGAGATCCACGCCTTCGGCGAGCTTCACCTTCTTGCCGTAGATGTCGAGGATCATCTTGCGGCCGGAAAGGTCCGGACGGTCCACCAGCACCTGGCGGTCGAAGCGGCCCGGACGCAGCAGCGCAGCATCGAGGGTTTCCGGCTGGTTGGTGGCTGCCAGGACGATCACCGGCTTGTCCTGGGCGGTGAAGCCGTCCATCTCGGTGAGCAGCTGGTTGAGGGTCTGCTCCCGCTCGTCGTTGCCGCCCACCACACCCATCGAACCCGAGCGGCTCTTGCCGATGGCATCGAGTTCGTCGATGAAGATGATGCAGGGCGCTTTCTTCTTGGCCTCCTCAAACAGGTCGCGCACCCGGGCGGCGCCGGCCCCCACGAACAGCTCAACGAATTCGGAGCCGGAGATGATGAAGAAAGGCACGCTGGCTTCCCCGGCCACGGCCTTGGAGAGCAGGGTCTTGCCGGTGCCGGGCGGACCCACCAGCAGCACACCCTTGGGGATGCGGGCGCCGATGTCCATGTAGCGCTGGGGCGTCTTGAGGAAGTCGACGATCTCGGTGAGCTCGGTCTTGGCTTCGTCGACGCCGGCCACATCGGCGAAGGTGACACGGGACTCCTCATCGGGCACATAGACCTTGGCCTTCGACTTGGTGAAGCTCAGGGCCCCCTGGGCGCCCCCGCCCATGCCGCTGCGGCGGGCGAAGAACTGCAGCACCAGGATGAAGATCAACGGCGGCACCACCCAGCTCAGGGCCGTGGTGATGAAGCTGGGCCGCTTCGGCGGCGCCGCGGCGAACTCGACCCCGTGCTGCTCCAGCCGCTGGGGCAGGTCCATGTCGAAGATCGGCGTGGTGGAGAGCACCGTGGGGGCGCCCTCCTCCGGGGGCTTGGTGAGCTCGTAGCGGATCTGGTCCTGGGTGATGTAGGCCCGTTTGACGTTGTCGTCGTTCACCTGGTCGATGAACAGGGAGTAGGGCACCCGGGGCACCTGGGTGGCGGGGTTGGGCAGGAAGTTGCTGAACAGCAGCAGCACACCGAAGCCGATCAGGAGCAGGTTGACGAGTCCGAATCGCCGGGTGGGGCGGTTGTCGTCCTGACGGATGGCCATGCTGCGCACAACGTCGAATGGGCCCAAGCTAGGTCTGGTCGTCACCCGCCGTTCCCACCCCCGGTCGGGAGAACCGAACGCCCCGCCCCCTCGGCTCCCCACCCCCCATGTGCGGCCGCTACTCCCTGGCCACCAGCCTCGACCGGCTGCTGCCCCGGCTGAAGGGCCCGCTGCCGCCGGGGCTGGAGGACCATTACGCCCCCCGACCCCAGGTGCGGCCGGGGGAGCCGGTGCTGCTGCAGCGCCAGGAACATGGGCAGCTGGAAGTGGCCCTGGCCCTGTGGGGGCTGGTGCCGGACTGGTGCCCCGATCCCGGCGCCCGCCGCCGCCCCATCAACGCCCGCAGCGAGACGGTGGGGGAGAAACCCTTCTTCCGCGGCGCCTGGCGCCACCGCCGGGCCCTGATCCCCGCCGATGGCTTCTACGAATGGCAGGCGAGGACGGTGGACGGCCGTGTGGTCAAGCAGCCCTGGCTGTTCCGTCGCCGGGATCGGCGCCCCTTCTGGCTCGGCGGGCTCTGGGACCGCTGGCTCGGCGCTGACGGTGGTGAGCTCGAGACCTGCGTCGTGCTCACCACCGCCCCCAACGATCTGCTGGTCCGGGTGCACGACCGCATGCCGGTGGTGATCCCCGACGGGCTCGAGCAGGCCTGGCTGGAGTCCGTCGATGGCCCGGCCCTGCGGGCCCTGGAACCCCTGATGGCCCCCTGGGACCCGGCGCCTTGGGAGGCGGTGAAGCTGGAGGCGGGTCCGCCGGCCGCCGTCCAGCTCGATCTGCTGGCCGCCACGACGGACGACCCGGCAGACGACCCGACGGACCGCTAGAGAGGGATGGCCCCGATGCCGGTCCCATGAGCCTCGACCAGCTGGATGCCTTCCTGGCCCACGCGAAGACCGATGCCGCCCTCGATCGCCGCCTCCACGACCCGGCCGATCCCCCTGATCTGGCGGCCTTCCTGGCCCTGGCCCGCGGCGCCGGCTACACCGTCGACGAGGCCGACGTGATCGCTGCCCAGCAGCGGGCCGAGGCCGGCCTCAGCGACGAGGAGCTGCAGGCCCGGGCGGGGGCCGAGGCGCGGCGCCTGCGCCATTTCATCCCCGGCTGATCCCATGGGCGAGCGCGTCGCCAGCTATCCCCGGCCACCGGCGTTGCTGCCCTGCAGCCAGCAGGTGCGGGTGGAGGCCCTGGGGCGGGTGCTGTGCGACACCCAGCGCAGCCTGCGGGTGCTTGAGACCTTCCATCCCCCGGTGTTCTACCTCTGCCCGGAGGATGTGGACCTGACCCTGCTGGAGCCCGCGACCGGCTCCAGCTTCTGCGAGTGGAAAGGCGTGGCCCGCTACTTCGATCTGGTGGCCCCGGACGGCGCAGGCGGAGAGCGCCGCCTGCGGCGGGCCCTCTGGTCCTATCCCTCACCCACGCCGGCCTTCGAGGCCCTGGCCGGCTGGCTGGCCTGCTACCCGGCGCTGATGGACGGCTGCTGGGTGGATGGGGAGCGGGTGGTCCCCCAGCCCGGCGGTTTCTACGGCGGCTGGATCACCAGCGCCGTGGAGGGGCCGTTCAAGGGGGATCCCCGGCATCCGGAGCTGCGCTGAGCGGCGGGCCTCCCTCCACCGCGCCCTGCCAGAGGAGGTCCGGGCCCAGCCAGCCGATCGTCCCGTCCTGCAGGGCCCAGCCGCCCTCGAGGCTCTCCAGGCCCAGGTCACCCAGGGCGGTGCGGGCGGGATGGCCGCCGAGCAGCTTCGGTGCGATCACCGCGGCCAGCTGCTGCACGCAGTCCTGGCGCAGGGCCGCCGCTGCCAGCCCGGGCCCGCACTCCCACAGCACCCGGTTGCAGCCCCGTTCGGCCAGGGCGATCCCCAGGGCCGCCGGTTCGCAGGTCTCCAGGGCCAGGCGTTCCACCCCCAGCCGATCGAAGCGGTCGCGGCGATCCTGGGGCGCCTCCGGCCCATGGACCAGCAGCGTCACAGCGGCGGCCGTGTCCCACAGACGGGCCTGCTCCGGCAGATCCAGGCCGCGGCTGAGCACCACCCGCAGCGGTTCGGGGCTGCGTCGCCCCCGGCTGGTGAGCAGGGGGTCGTCGGCCCGCACGGTGCCGCCCCCCACGATCACCGCATCGCAGCGGGCCCGCAGGCGGTGCACCCAGTCCCGGGCCCCCGGACCGCTGATCCACTGGCTGACGCCGTTGGGCAGCGCCGTGCGGCCATCCAGGCTCGTGGCCCACTTGAGGATCCCCAGGGGCCGGCCGGTGGCGATCCGGTGCAGAAACGGCCGGTTGAGCCGGCGGGCTTCGGCTTCCATCACCCCGTCGATCACCTCCAGGCCCGCGTCCCGCAGGCGGGCGATGCCGCCGCCGGCCACCCGGGGGTTGGGGTCGGCCATGGCCAGCACCACCCGGGCGATGCCGGCGGCGATCACCGCCTCGCTGCAGGGGGGCGTGCGGCCGTGGTGGCAGCAGGGTTCCAGGGTCACGATCAGGGTGCCGCCCCGGGCCCGATCCCCCGCCTGGGCCAGGGCCCCCACCTCCGCATGGGCCTCCCCGGCGCGGGCATGGAATCCCTCCCCCACCAGTGTTCCTTCGGCGTCGAGCACCACGGCGCCCACCAGGGGATTGGGGCTGGTGCGACCCTCGGCGAGGGCGGCCAGCTGCAGGGCCCGGGCCATCCACCGGCGCCAGGGGGAGCCGGAGCTCATCGGGTCGGTGCGTCCGCGAGGCTGCGCCATTCGGCCACCACGTAGGGGGGCACCGCCAGCTCGCTGAACACCCGCGGCAGCCGCAGTCGCAGCGGACGGTCGCGATCCAGATCGGCCAGCAGCGGTGCCAGATCGAATTCGGCGGCGGCGGCCCTGGTGTCGCCGGCCAGGGCGGCACTGGCCAGGGTGACGTCCTCCAGGTCCCAGCGCAGCCGGCCGCTGCGCACCTCCAGGGCGGTGGGATGGTCGAGGCGCACCTTGCCGGGGTAGCCCACGATCCGCAACCGCAGCGGCCCCCCCGGCGGCCCCTCCCGGTAGGCCACCACCTGCCAGCTCTGGTCATCGAGGTCGCGCAGGCTCTCCAGGCTGCGCACCACCGGCGTGCCGTCGGCATCCGGGTGGGCATGGACCTGGGCCAGGGCCGGCGGCGGGGCGATGGCCAGGATCAGGGTCAGCAGAGGGGCCAGCAGCAGAACTTCGATCCGCCCGCAGAACCACTGGCTCATGGCTGGCGCTCGGCGCCGGGGATCGGCTGCCAGCCGGTGTGGGTGGCCCAGAGGGCCCAGATCGCCATGGCCCGCAGGTAGTGGCAGGCGCGGAAGGTGCCGGCGGCGGTGATCGCCTCCGGGGTGCGGAACTGGAGGCCCCCCTCGTACACCTGGCGCACCACGGCGCCGGTGATGGCGAAGGCGGTGCCGCTCTCGTCCATCAGCCGGTAGTAGGCGGCCAGACCGAAGTTGATGCCGGTCCAGACCTCCAGCGGATGGGTGCCCTTCGGATCGAGGGGGGTGCCGTCGCGGCGCAGGCCGTTGGCCACCCCGAGGCGGCCGCCCTCGAAGGACTCGAAGCAGGCCTGGCGGATCGCGTTCAGGGCCGAGCGGGCCCGGTCATCGGCCACCACTGGCGGCAGCCCCAGCAGGCGGGCGTAGAAGTCGCCGCAGAGCTGGTCGGCCATCACCACCGGGGTGCTGCTGCCGGCATCGATGGCGTAGTACTCGCCGTTCCAGAGCAGGGCATCGAAGTGGCTTCGGGACTGCTCCAGCCAGCCGCCGAAGCGCCGCTGCTCCTCGGCGCTGTCCAGACCCAGTTCCAGCTGCAGCCGCTGGCCGATGGCCAGGGCGGCCTCCAGGGCGGCGATCCAGAGGGCACCGCAGTAGGCGCTCACCCCCTGCAGGGGCCAGTCGTCGAAGGTCTGGTCCGGGGCGCCGCCGTTGTCGGGCAGGCCGTCGTCGTTGACGTCGAATTGCTTGAGGTAGTCGAGGGCGGTCACCGCCGCCGGCCAGCAGTCCGCCAGGAAGGCGATGTCCGGGCCGCTGGGGGCCAGGCGGTAGGTGCGCCAGACCTGCAGCACGAAATCGCTGGCCAGGTCCTTCCAGAGGTTGCAGTCCTGGTAGGCGGTGTAGTTGGTGGCGTCGAAGGGGCGCTCGTTGGGGGCGCCGAGGTCGTGGGGGGTGGCGCCGGCCACCTTGCGGGCCGCTTCCACCCGGCCCCGTCCCTGGGTGAAATACCAGCCGATCGGCCGCGGCGTCGGATCGGCGGCCGGGATGGCGCGGGCGAAGCTGCGCAGCACGGCCTTGTCGAGCTCGGGCCAGAGCTGCAGCAGGGCGAAGGAGCCGTAGAGCCGCACGTCGAGGCTTTCGTACCAGGCGTAGTCGAGGCACTCGAGCACCCCGAAGCGACCCACCGGATCGCTCGGGCTGGCGGCCGTCCAGAGACTGCCGCCGCTGGCCAGGTCGTAGAGCTCGTTGAGCAGGGCCATCCGCAGCGGCTCCGCCAGGTCGTGGCGTTGCACCACCGGCGCCTGCCAGGCCTCAATCGCGGCGTGCCAGTCGCGCCACTCCGCCAGGGCTTCGCTGGCGATGGCGGCGGCGCTCTCGCCATCGGTGCCGAAGAAGTCGGTGTAGCGGCGCAGGGCCCGGGTGCCGGTGGCGAAGGCCGTCACCGGCAGGTCCCAGCTGATCACCACCGGGATCTCGAGCGAAGCCCCAGGCTCCAGCCGGAAGCGCACCGCCAGGGCGGCGCTGAGGGGATCATCGCCGGTGCTGCGGCGGTCGTTGTCGCTGTCGGGGATCGCGCCATCGCGGCTGAACGGTTCCCAGAGTTCCGCCCCGTCGCCGCTGGGATCCCAGCGGCTGCAGCGGAACACCTCCACCCCCGGGTGGTTCAGCGCCGCCTCGTCGGGCACCGCCAGACACCACTGTCCTTCCCCTTCGGCCAGGGGCTGGGAGCGCTGCCCCTCCAGCAGCAGGCCCTTGAGGCCGGGGGCATCGACCCAGCGGTTGCGCTGTCCCTTGCCGCGGCCGATCGCCGGCACGTAGTTGTGCTCCGGGCTGCCGTCATCGCGGAAATGGACCTCCGCCGACGGATCGGTGTTGGTGAACCAGCCGACGGTGTTGCGCCAGCTCAGCAGCAGCGACAGCTCCAGCGGCTGACTCGTGGGGTTGCTGAACGTCCAGGCGAAGACGGCGACGGGGTAGCTGGTGCGCCGGTAGTCGCCGGGGAGAATCGGGCTGAAGGCCTCGCAGCGCACGTCGGCGCTGAACAAGGAGGCGTAGTGGTGGGAGCTGATCGGATAGCGCACCGCCACCGTGCCGCTCGGTTGCTCCGGGGTGGCGGCGGGGTACCAGCTCCAGGCGGCCAGCGGCGGGCCGGCGTCGGGGCGGGAAGCGTCAGAGGCGGGTGTGGTGGCCAGGGCATGGGCCCGCCGCCCTTCGCCGTCCTGCTCGAACAGGGCGAACTGGCAGTCGGGCAGCACGCCGAACCAGTGCTCCCCGCCATCGAGGTGCCAGAGGTTGAAGGCGCCGTCGAGGCCCCGGCCCAGGCAGCCGGCGCCGAAGCCCCCCAGCGGCATGCCGTGGTTGGGGCCGTCGTCGAGGTTGCTGGCGTAGCGCACCGTGTAGGGCTGGCTCCAGCCCTGGCCGAAGGGCCGCGACCAGCTGGCCTCGGGGGGCTGCCAGGGACTCCTGCCGCGCCGCAGGTTGTGGAGAGCGGAGAGGCCGAAGGGCGCCATGGGGCCGGACGAGGTGGGCCCAGCTTGTCAGAGCTGGCCGCTCAGCGATGGCACCGGCAGACCGCCAGTACCCTGCCTGCAACCGTCGGGTCGGCGTGAACGCTCTGGTGCGGCTTTTCGGTGCGGGCATCCTGCCGCCGCAGCGCTCGAGGGCCTACCGGCCCGAGATCGACGGCCTGCGGGCCGTGGCTGTGATCGCGGTGCTGATCAACCACCTCGATCCCCGCTGGCTGCCGGGCGGCTTCCTCGGGGTCGACATCTTCTTCGTGATCTCGGGCTACGTGGTCACCTCCTCGCTGCTGGCGCGGCGGGATGGCAGCCGCTGGCAGTTCCTGCGCCGGTTCTATGGGCGCCGCATCCGCCGTCTGATGCCGGCGCTGGTGGTGAACGTCGCCGTCGTCTCGGCCCTGTTGGCGATGCTGGTCTCGCCGCTCGATGATTTCTTCGCGCCGGTGATGCGGACCGGCACCGCCGCCCTGTTCGGGGTGTCCAATCTCTATCTGCTCCGGCAGGGCTCGAACTACTTCGCCACCGACAACTATTTCAACGCCTTCATGCACACCTGGTCGCTGGGGGTGGAGGAGCAGTTCTATCTGGTCTGGCCGGCGGTGCTGCTGTTCTGTGGTCTGGGGGTGGCCGGGGCCGGGGCCGGCGCCCTGCGGCGGCTCAAGGTGGCCAGCCTGCTGCTGCTGGCCCTGTCCCTGGCCCTCTACCTGGGCCTGAGCCTGGGCGGCAACGCCGAACGGGCCTTCTTCCTCACCACTGCCCGGTTCTGGGAACTGACGGCGGGCTGCGTGGCCTACCTGCTGCATCGCGGCAGCGGCAGTGCCCGCGACCTGGGCCGGAAGCTGGCCCTGCCCCGCTGGCGCCAGCCCCTGGCCCTGCTGGCCCTGGCGGCATCGCTGGCCCTGCTGCTGCTGCCGGAGGCCTGGCGCCTGGGCACCACCGTTGGGATCACGGCACTGACGGCCCTGCTGCTGCTGCTGCTCCAGCCCGCCAGGGGCATCGGCCGCTGGCTGTGCCATCCCGCCAGCCTGGCCATCGGCATGGTGTCCTATTCGCTCTATCTCTGGCACTGGCCGGTGATTGTGCTGGCCCGCTGGACGGTGGGGTTCAACGCCGTCACCCTGCTGCCGGTGCTCGTGCTGATCACCCTGTGCACGGCCCTCTCCTACCGGCTGGAGTGCCTGTTCCGCTACGGCCACCCCGCCATCCCCGGCCTGGGTCGTCCCGGCCTGGCCTACCCGGCCATGACCGTGCTGGTCGCCCTCTTCAGTGCGGGCCTGCAGGGGCCGCTGCTGGGCCGGATCTTCGTCGGTGAGCGCCGCAACGCCGTCGGCACCACGGCCAACATGAAGCGCATCGGCGGCACCACCGTCGACACGGTCCACTGCTTCCAGGAGCCCACCGATCCGGTCGTCAGGGGTGACGGGCCCGACCCCTGCCTGGCCCTGGGGCCGAAGGGGAAGGACCTCCCCACCCTCTTCTTCCTGGGGGACAGCCACACCCATGTGCTGATTCCCCTCGGGGAGAAGCTGCTGGCCAGCGGCCGCTTCAACGTGTCCTTCATGGCCCGGGGCGGCTGCCCGGTGCCCTACTTCCCCCGCTGGACGGAGGGCGCCCCGGAGCAGGCCCGCTACCGCCGCTGCCGCCCCTACGCCGACAACGAGGAGCGCCGGGTGCTGGCCCGCCTGCGGCCTGGGGACCGGGTCGTGCTGGTGTCGAATCTGGCCGGCCACCTGGAGGGGATCCAGGGGGAGACCCGCCTGAGCGTCGAGGCCTCCTACGCCTCCGCCCTGCGCCGCTTCGCTGCCGAGGTGAGCCGCCGCGGAGCGGACGTGGTGGTGTTCGGCCCCCTGCCCACCTTCCCCCAGCTGAAGATCGGTGGTCCGCTCACCCTCTGCCAGACGGAGTGGTTCCGTCCCGCCTGGTCCCTCGGTTCCCAGTGCCAGCCGGTGCTGCGGCCGCGCCGGCAGGAGCTGGCCGCGATCGCCCCGGCCCAGCGCCTGCAGGAGCGCACCATCCGGGACCTGGCCGGCACGCGTCTGTTCAGCCCCTTCGACAGCCTCTGCCCGCCGACGCAGGCCGTCTGCTCCAGCGCCCGGGCCGGGACGCTCCTCTACAGCGACGCGACCCACCTCACCAACGCGGGTGCCCTGCTGCTCTATCCCCGCCTGATGGCCTTCCTCGAGGGTCAGGCGGACGGGGCGCCGCCACCGAGCTGATCGCTGCCCAGCTCCTGCTCGATCAGGGCATCGAGGGTGACGGCGCTGCGCACCAGGGACTGGTAGCGCTGCACCACCCGCCGGTTGCGCTCCAGCCAGCTGCCGGCGTCCCCACCGCCCCCGAGTGGATGGCCGCCCGGGCCTGAGCGGTCGTCATCCAGCAGCTCGAGGTCACCCTGGTGGGCCAGCAGGGCCACCACGAGGCTGTGGATCCGCTGGCGTCGATCGCTCATGGGCAGGTGGGTGGGCCGGCACGTCCGGGAGCATCATGGCCAGAAGTGGCGCAGGGGCACGGCTGGAGGGTTCGCTGCTGGAGGTACTGGGCACCGATGCCGCCGGCCTGGCGGGTCTCTCCCGCCACTGGCAGGACCGGATTCGCCAGGCCGATCTGGTGGCGGCTCCCCGGCGTCTCCTGGCGGACCTCGAGGCCTGGCGCGGTGACGCCCCCGCACCGGAGCTGCTGGCCAGCGATCGCCCCGCCGACCTGCTGCCGCGGCTGGAGCGGGCCCTCGCCGCCGGCCAGCGGGTGGTGCTGCTCGCCAGCGGCGGCCTCACCCTGCTGTCGGTGCTGCCATGAGCGGCACGGCTGCCTCGCCCTGGCGCCCCCTGCAGCGCCTGGCCGCCTGGATCTCCGACCTGCGCCTGGCGATCGGCCTGCTGCTGGTCATCGCCATCGCCAGCGGCATCGGCACGGCCATTCCCCAGAAGGAGGAGGCCGCCTTCTACCACCAGCTCTACGACCCCACCCCCTGGCTGGGGCTGCTGGATGGTGACGGGGTGCTGCGCCTGCAGCTCGATCACGTCTATTCCAGTGGCTGGTTCCTGGCCCTGCTGGCCTGGCTGGGCCTGTCCCTGATCCTGTGCAGCTGGCGCCGCCAGTGGCCCGCCCTGCAGGCCTCCCTGCGCTGGATCGACTACCGCAGCCCCCGCCAGCTCAGCAAGCTGAGCGTGGCCGAAACCCTCGTCACCGAACATCCCGTCGCCGGCCTGGAGCGGCTGGAGGCCGATCTGCGCGGCGCGGGCTGGCAGATCCAGCGCCAGGAGGACCGCCTGGCGGCCCGCCGGGGGGTGCTCGGCCGGGTGGGCCCCCTGCTGGTGCATGCCGGCATGGTGGTGCTGATGGTGGGGGCGGCCTGGGGCGCCCTGGGGGGCCAGCGCCTGGAGCGCTTCCTGGCCCCGGGCCGGGAGCTGGAGCTGCTCGACAGCCGCGGCAGCACCCAGGTGACCCTGGCCCTTGACGACTTCCGCATCCAGCGGGATCCCGCCGGCCGCCCGGAGCAGTTCTCCTCCAGCCTGCGGTTGATCACCCCCGGCGATGCGGCCACCACCACCGAAGCCGCCATCAGCGTCAACCACCCGCTGCGCTACCGGGGCATGACGCTCTACCAGGCCGACTGGTCCCTGGCGACGATCAGCCTGCAGCTGGGGCGCAGCCCGGTGCTGGAGCTGCCCCTGCAGACCTTCCCCCAGCTGGGCGACCAGATCTGGGGACTGGTGCTGCCCACCCGCCCGGATGGCAGCGAGCCGGTGCTGCTGAGCCTCACCAGCGAACAGGGGCCGGTGCAGGTGTTCGGCCCCGATGGCGTGGCCCTGGCCCAGCTGGTGCCCGGCGGCGAGGCCCAGGAGGTGAAGGGGCTGCCGATCCGGGTGGCGAGTGTGCTGCCGGCCAGCGGCATCCTGTTCAAACGGGACCCCGGCGTGCCCCTCGTCTACACCGGCTTCGCCATCGCCCTGGCGGGCGGGGCCCTCAGCCTGGTGGCCACCCGCCAGCTCTGGGCCATCGCCGACGGCCCCGGCGGCCGGCTGCATGTCGCGGGGCTCTGCAACCGCAACCTCACCGCCTTCGCCGCCGAGCTGCCGGTGCTGCTGCAGCGGCTGGAACCCCAGCTCTGACTCAGCAGCCCTGACTCAGCAGGGCCGGCGCTCGCCGTGGCTGACCCGCACCACGGTGTGGACGTTGCCGCGGGGGTTGAAATCGGCCTCCAGCTGCATCCAGAGGGGATCGCAGGCGGCCACGAGGTCGTCGAGGATCCGGTTGGCCGCCTCCTCGTGGGAGATGGAGCGGTGGCGGTAGCTGTTGACGTAGAGCTTGAGGGCCTTGAGTTCCAGCACCCGGGGGCCGGGCTGGTACAGCAGCCGCAGGACGGCGAAATCGGGGTAGCCGGAGAAGGGGCAGGTGCAGGTGAACTCCGGCAGTTCGATGGACACCTCGTAGGCGCGACCCTCGCGGGGGTTGGCGAAGCAGACCAGCTGGGCCTCGGCGATGGCCCGCTCCCCGTACAGGGGGGTCACGGTCTGGGGCTGGTCGGCGACACCGGAAGCCATGGTCAGCAGGACAGGGAGACGGATTTTGACCGTACAGGAGCTGACGGATGGGGCGGCGCTCCCGGCGGCGGCCCGACCCGCCCGTCAGCGGCCCGGAGCGCGCGTAGCAACCGTTACGACGACCCCGGCAAGGCTCGGCGGTAATGGAGCCGTCCCCCCTTCAGGCGGGGACTCTGAGAGACTCCAACCGTCGCCTTCCTGACCGCAGCACAGCCATGAAGAAAATCGAGGCCATCATCCGCCCCTTCAAGCTCGAGGACGTGAAGATCGCCCTTGTCAATGCGGGCATCGTCGGCATGACCGTGAGCGAGGTGCGCGGATTCGGCCGTCAGAAGGGGCAGGTGGAGCGCTATCGCGGTTCCGAATTCACGGTCGAGTTCCTGCAGAAACTCAAGCTCGAGATCGTCGTCGACGACGACCGGGTGGCCACCGTGGTCCAGGCGGTGCAGGATGCAGCCCGCACCGGCGAGATCGGTGACGGCAAGATCTTCATCAGCACCGTCGATTCGGTGATCCGGATCCGCACCGGCGACCTCGACAGCGGCGCCATCTGAGCGCCCGGCCCCTGCCGTCCTGACCCTGGCCGTGGGCCCCTCAGGCCCCGGCCAGGGTGCTCTTCACCAGTTCCGCAATCGTGCCGGACCAGTCCGTGCCCTCGGAGGCAGGTTCGCCGCTGGCCCCGGCTGGCACCACCCAGAGCAGGTACTCGTGGTTGCCAGCCGGCCCGGTGAGGGGCGAGGCCACCAGCCCCGCCGGGTGCCAGTCCAGCTCCTTCGCAGCGGCGATCACGCCGGCGATGGCATCGGCATGGGCCGCCGGATCCCGCACCACGCCCCCCTTGCCCACCCGCTGGCGCCCCACCTCGAACTGGGGCTTGACCAGCAGCACCGCCTCGCCCGCCGCCAGCAGCAAGGCCCGCAGGGCCGGCAGTACCCGGGTGAGGGAAATGAACGACACATCGGCCACCGCCAGGTCGGGCCAGGGATCGCCTTCGCCGTAGAGCAGCTCCGGGGTGAGGTGGCGCAGGTTGGTGCGCTCCCGCAGCACCACCCGTTCATCCGTGCGCAGGCTCCAGGCCGTCTGGCCGTAGCCCACATCGATCCCGTACACCCGCACGGCCCCGTGCTGCAGCAGGCAATCGGTGAAGCCGCCGGTGGAGATGCCGCCGTCGAGGCACACCCGGCCCTGCACCTGGATCGGCAGGGCCGCCAGGGCCCCCTCCAGCTTCTCGCCCCCCCGGGAGACGAACCGGGGCGGCTGCTCCACCTCCAGCGGCAGGGTCTCGGCCACCTCGGTGCCGGGCTTGTCGAGCACCTCGCCGCCGCCGCGCACCCGGCCGGCGCGGATCAGCTGCTGGGCCTGTTGGCGGCTGGCCACCAGGCCCAGGTCCACCAGCCGGCGATCGAGCCGCTGCTTACGGGCCATCCTGCATTTCGGCCATGGGTCCTGCCGCTCCACCGGCATGTTGTCACCGAACAGCGACCCAAACCGAACAAAAACCGATGGGCAGAGGGTTCGGGGCGGAACAGTCGCAGGATGGCAACTGTCTTCCCCCCGGTTCCCTCCCATGGCTGCCCCCGGTTCCAAGGCTGCCCCCGGATCCAACGTGGTGGAGCTGCTCCACCCGGGAAGCTTCGTGCGGCTGCGGGACCATCCCGAGGATCTGCCCCCCTTCCAGCTGATCCGGCGCCGCGGCACCCGCTGCTGGGTGCGGCAGCAGGCCTGGGGGTCAATGGTGCACCTGGAGCTGCCCTACCGCCGCCTCACCGCCGCCGCCTGAGCCGGTAAGGGCGGCTCGATAGGTTGGTGGATCGTTCATCACCGCCCGGCCCTTGATCGAGCGTTACACCCTGCCCGAGATGGGCCGCCTCTGGAGCGAGGAAGCGAAGTTCCAGAGCTGGCTCGAGGTGGAGATCGCCGCCACCGCCGCCAACGTGGAGCTGGGCCGGGTACCCGCCGAGGCGCTGGCCACGATCCGGGAGAAGGCGGCCTTCGAGGTGCCGCGGATCCTGGAGATCGAGGCGGAGGTGCGCCACGACGTCATCGCCTTCCTCACCAACGTCAACGAGCACGTCGGTGATGCGGGCCGCTACATCCACGTGGGCATGACCAGCTCCGACGTGCTGGACACCGGCCTGGCCCTGCAGCTGAAGGCCTCGGTGGCCCTGCTGCGCACCGAGCTCGATGGCCTCTCAGGCGCCCTGCGCCGCCTGGCCCGGGCCCACAAGGACACGGTGATGATCGGCCGTTCCCACGCCATCCACGGCGAGCCGATCACCTTCGGCTTCAAGGTGGCCGGCTGGCTGGCCGAAACCGAGCGCAACCGGGAGCGGCTGGAGCGGCTGGAGCGGGTGGTGGCCGTGGGCCAGATCAGCGGCGCCATGGGCACCTACGCCAACACCGATCCGCAGGTGGAGGCGATCACCTGCCGGCTGCTGGGCCTGGAGCCCGATACCGCCAGCACCCAGGTGATCGGCCGCGACCGCCATGCCGAGTACGTCCAGACCCTGGCCCTGGTGGGCACCTCCCTGGAGCGTTTCTCCACCGAGATCCGCAACCTGCAGCGCTCCGACGTGCTGGAGGTGGAGGAGAACTTCGCCAAGGGCCAGAAGGGCAGCTCCGCCATGCCCCACAAGCGCAACCCGATCCGCAGCGAACGCATCAGCGGCCTGGCCCGGGTGCTGCGCAGCTACACCGTGGCGGCGCTGGAGAACGTGGCCCTCTGGCACGAGCGGGACATCAGCCACAGCTCGGTGGAGCGGATGATGCTGCCCGACTGCTCGGTCACCCTGCACTTCATGCTGCGGGAGATGACCGCCGTGGTCGAGGGGCTGGGGGTGTACCCGGAGAACATGGCCCGCAATATGAATGTGTATGGCGGCGTCGTGTTCAGCCAGCGGGTGCTGCTGGCCCTGGTGGAGGCGGGGCTGAGCCGGGAGGAGGCCTACCGGATCGTGCAGCGCCACGCCCACGCCGCCTGGAACACCGAGGGCGGCGACTTCCGCGCCAACCTGGCGGGCGATCCGGCGGTGACGGACCACCTGGGCCCCGAGCAGCTGGAGGCGTGCTTCGCCACCGACCTGCACCGGGCGAATCTGGACGTGATCTGGGAGCGGCTGGGGATCTGAGGGGGGCGGCCGCCCCCTAAGCGGCCGGCGGCCTCTCCGTCGCCGGATCCAGCTTGCCGTTGCCGCCGGCCAGCAGATCCTCGATCTCGCAGACGGGGAAGCGGTTGATGCTCTTGAGGGCCAGACGTGAGTTGCGGCGCAGCTGCTCGCTGATTGCTTCGCAGTAGGGCACCTGGGCCAGCAGATCGACGGTGCGGCGCAGGATGCGCACCACGTCGCCCTCATCGAGGGAGGTGTTGGCGATCACGTCGTTCCAGCTGGCGCCACGGGCCCAGGCGTGGACCAGGCCGGTGAGCTCGGGCTCCCACCACACCGGCACCACCACCGACGCCCGCTCCTGCTGGCGCTGCAGTTCCCGCCGCAGGCTGCGCAGGTCATGGAGCGCCTCCTCGGAGGCCGGTGGCGGCGGGTAGCCGCACCAGAGATCGGGCCGGTTGACTTCGGTGGAGATGGCCTCCAGCACCGCCGCCAGCTCGGCCGGATCGAGGCCATCGAGATGGCCGCTCATCAGGGCCAGCCCCAGCCAGAGCTCGTTGTCGCCCCGCAGGGCCGCCACGGTGCGGCCCACCTCGGTGGGCTCCAGTCCCTCCTCGCCGTCGAGGGCGCCGAAGAAGCGCAGGATGTCGATCAGGGACAGGAAGGTGTCCCAGTGGCGGTTGGCGCGGTGATGGAGCAGCCGCTGGCGTTCGCCGATCTCCTCCTCCAGTTCCTCCATGCGGCGGCGGTGTTTCTTGAGGTGCTTGCGATCGCCCCAGCGGTGGGCCGGGTGGGCCTCCAGCTCCTGCTCCAGCTGCTGCACCAGCTGACCCTGCTGCTGCACCTCCCCGGCCAGGTCGTAGCGGGGGGTGTGCATGTCGTGGCGGCGGGCCATCGAGGACACCGCCAGGGCCAGGCCGCCGCTGGCGTTGTCGCCGTGGCGCAGCTCATTGGCGTGGAGCAGCTCCGGCGGCTCCAGCTGGTTCACCTGCAGGCAGCTGAGCTCGGCGTGGAGGGTCACCACCGAGTGGCAGGGCAGCAGGATCCAGACGTTCTCGTCGGTGAGGCAGAGCAGCAGCGGGAACTGGCCGGAGCCGGGCACTTTGGCCACGATCACCGCCGGGGTGACCCGGCTGCGCAGGGCCGGCGCCTTGACGCTCACCAGGGTGCCCTCACTGGCGAACTGCAGCGCCAGGGTGAGCTCGTGGGCCAGGGTTTCCTCGGCCTGCTGCTGCAGGATCCGGTGCAGGCGGCGCTCCTCCCGCAGGCGACCGCGGACCTTCTCGTAGTCCTCGAAGTCGTCCCAGGGCACCTCGCCGCCACTGGATTCCAGGCTGGCCAGCTGGGTCATCAGCTCGGCGATGCGGCATTCGTCCTCGGCCAGATCCAGCCCCGCCAGGTAGCGGCCGAAGCTGCGCTCCACCAGCTCCCGGGCCTTGGCCAGGTCGTAGCGCTGCAGCAGGTTGAGCACCATGCCGTAGCTGGGGGTGAACTGGCTCACCAGGGGATCGGCCGGGCTGGTGGCCAGGGCGCCGGCCTCCCGGACCCCCTCGAAACGGCTCTGAACGGTCACCACGTAGCCCTGGGTGTCGAGGCCGCGGCGGCCGGCGCGGCCCGCCATCTGCAGGAATTCGCTGCCCATCAGGGGCCGGTGGCCGCGCTCGGTGCGCTTGGAGAGGGCCGAGATCACCGTGGTGCGGGCCGGCATGTTGATGCCCGCGGCGAGGGTTTCGGTGGCGAACACCACCTTGATCAGCCCCTGCTGGAACAGCTCCTCGATCAGTTCCTTCCAGGCCGGCAGCACGCCGGCATGGTGGGCGGCGATGCCCCGCAGCAGGGCATCGGCATGGCCGCCCTCCCGCACCGCCTCGGGGGTCACCGCCATGAAGGCGTCCAGCCGCTGGCGGATCCGCGCCTGCTCGCCGGCATCGACAAGGCACACCTTGGCCAGGTCGCGCACGGAGCGGTCGCAGTTGCGGCGGCTGAAGATGAAATAAATGGCCGGCAGCATCTCGCGCTCCGCCATCTGGGCCACCACGAAGCCGATCGGCGGTGCCTCCGGCTGGGGCGGCCGCGGTTCCTTCGGTCCCTTGCGGCGGGTGGATTTCGGAGGGCGCCAGACCTTGCAGTTGGGATGCAGGCCGGTGCCCTCGTCGTTGAGCAGCGGATGCAGGCCCTTGGCGCTGCAGAAGCTGAAGGCCAGGGGGACGGGGCGGAAGTCGCTGTGGATCAGCCGGGTGGGGCCATGCACGCGCTCAATCCAGTCGGTGAGCTGACCTGCGTTCGCCACCGTGGCCGAGAGCGCCACCAGCTGCACCCGCGTCGGGCAGTGGATGATCGATTCCTCCCAGACGGTGCCCCGCTGGGTGTCGTTCATGTAGTGGCACTCATCGAGCACCACGGCTTCCACATCGGCCAGGGGATCGTCGTCGGCATGGTCGATCTCCGCGTAGAGCATGTTGCGGAAGATCTCGGTGGTCATCACCACCACCTGGGCCTCCCGATTCAGGCTCAGATCGCCGGTGAGCAGGCCCACCTTGTCGTGGCCGAACTGGTGGCGGAAATCGCGCAGCTTCTGGTTGGAGAGCGCCTTGAGGGGCGTTGTGTAAAAAACCTTCTGGCCGTGGGCCAGGGCCCGGTGAATGGCGTACTCGCCCACCAGGGTCTTGCCGGAGCCGGTGGGGGCGCTCACCACCACCGAGTGGCCCTGGTTGAGGGAATCGATCGCCTCCAGCTGGAAACCATCCAGGGGGAAGGGGAACAGCTCCCCAAGCGGAGGTACGGCGTTGCCACCTGCCGTGCTGGTGCCCGTCACGTCGCTGCCGATCGCGCCGTCGCTGGCCCCGTCGACGCGGGTGGTGCTGCCAACGTCGGGGCGGTCGAGCATCAGCGAATCCTATGGGCTGGCCGCGACCTGCCGGCCTCTTAGGGTTTTGCCACCCGTGTTCGGGTTCGTCCCCTTGGATGCCGACGGCCTGATGCCCCCCTGGCGGCGGCGGCTCCATGACGGGCTCGCCGCCCTGCACCAGCAGCGACGGCGGCGGCTGCGCAGTTTCCGCCCCACCGATGGCATCGCCCTGCAGGAGGAGCCCGGGGGGGCCGGGGCGACGACCTTGCCGATCCCCCTGCTGGATCTAGCCAGCAACGACTACCTGGGCCTGAGCCGCCATCCAGGCGTGATCGCCGCGGCCCGGGCGGAACTCGAAAGCACCGGCCTGGGGGCCGGCGGCTCGCGGCTGGTCACCGGCACCCGGCCAGTGCATCTGCAGCTGGAGGCCGCCCTGGCCGCCTGGCTGGGCCGGGAGCGGGTGCTGCTGTTCCCCAGCGGATTCCAGGCCAACGTCGCCGCCGTGAGTGCCCTGGCCGACCGCCACGCCCTGGTGTGCGCCGACCGCCACGTGCATCACTCGCTGCTGGCCGGGGTGCGCGCCAGCGGGGCGCGGCTGGTGCGCTTCGCCCACAACGACCTGGAGGACCTGGAGCGGCGGCTGGCCCAGGCCCGCTCCAGGCAACCCGAGCAGACCCGGCTGGTGCTCAGCGAGAGCCTGTTCAGCATGGAGGGCACCAGTCCCGACGTGCCGGCCCTGGCCGCCCTGTGCCGGCGGCACGGGGCCCTGCTGCTGCTCGATGAGGCCCATGCCCTGGGGGTGCTGGGGCCCGGCGGCCGCGGCCTGGCCCACGGCCTGGAGGGGGTGCACCTGGTCAGCGGCACCTTCGGCAAGGCCTTCGGCAGCGGTGGCGCCTTCCTCGCCGGCGACGCGCTCATTGGCGAATGGCTACTGCAGAGCAGTGGAGCCTTCCGCTACACCACCGCCCTGGCACCGCCCCTGGCGGCCGGGGCCCTGGCGGCGCTGCATCAGATCGAAGC
>NZ_JAYGHZ010000256.1:0-29060 GCF_034931285.1 Synechococcus sp. BA-120 BA3 | reverse complement strand
CCCCCGGCCGGTGCGGCTGCTGGCCGGCAGGCCCGTGCCGGGCAAGAGCCTGTTCGTGCTGCGCCTGGAGGGCATCGGCGACCGCACCGCCGCCGAAGGCCTGGTGGGCCATCACCTCATGGTGCCGGCCGCCGACCGTCCCGCCCTGGGACCGGGGGAGTTCCACCTGCTCGATCTGGTGGGGCTGCAGGTGCGGCTGCTGCCGGATTCCCAGGCTCCGATCGGCACCGTGACCGACCTGATCCACGGGGGCAACGATCTGCTGGAGGTGGAGCTCAGCGACGGCGGCCGGCGGCGGCTGATCCCCTTCGTGGCGGCGATCGTGCCGGAGGTGAACCTGGCGGAGGGCTGGATCGGCCTGACGCCGCCCCCCGGGCTTCTGGACCTCTGAAACCGTCCGGGGTGCACCCCGACGCTGACGGCCGGGGCCGGCTCAGGTTGAATGGGCCCGTCTGATGGTCCTGCGGGACAGCTGCCACCGCGATGGCTACCCCCTCCCTGGTCCCGGTGATCCTCTGCGGCGGCACCGGCACCCGCCTCTGGCCCCTCTCCCGGGCCAGCTATCCGAAGCAGTACTGGCCCCTGGCCGGCACCACCGAGGACACCCTCCTGCAGCAGACCCACCAGCGTCTCCTGGGGCTGCCGGACCTGGCGCCGCCGCTGCTGATCTGCAACGAGGACCATCGCTTCATCGTGGCCGAGCAGATGCGCCAGATCGGCGTCGAGCCGGCGGCGATCCTGCTGGAGCCGGTGGGGCGCAACACCGCCCCGGCGGTGGCGGTGGCGGCGCTGCAGGCCACCGCCCGCGGCGAGGACCCCCTGCTGCTGATCCTGGCGGCCGATCACGTCATCCGCCGGGCCGCCGACTTCCGCGCCACCGTGGCCGCCGGCATGGCCGCCGCCACCGCCGGCCAGCTGGTCAGCTTCGGCATTGTGCCCACCAGCCCCGAGACGGGCTACGGCTACATCGAGGCCGCCGAACCCCTGGCCGCCACTCCCGTGCCGATCGCCCGCTTCGTGGAGAAGCCCGACCGGGCCACCGCCGAAGCGTTCCTGGCCACCGGCCGCTTCACCTGGAACAGCGGCATGTTCCTGTTCCGCGCCAGCGCCATCCTGGCGGAGCTGGATCGCTTCGTGCCCGAGGTGGTGAGCGCCTGCCGCACGGCCCTGGAGCACGACAGCGCCGACCTGGAGTTCCTGCGGCTGGAACGGGAGGCCTTCGCCAACGGCCCCAGCATCGCCATCGACGTGGCGGTGATGGAGCGGACCGACCGGGGCGTGGTGCTGCCCCTCGATGCCGACTGGAGCGACGTGGGCAGCTGGGCGGCCCTGTGGGAGACCTCGGAGCAGGACCTGGAAGGCAACGTGCTGCGGGGCCGGGTGATCAGCGAGGGCAGCCGCAACTGCTACCTGCGCAGCGAGCACCGCCTGGTGGTGGGGCTGGGGGTGGAGGACCTAGTGGTGGTCGAGACCGACGACGTGGTGCTCGTGGCCCACCGCGACCGCGCCCAGGAGGTGAAGGGCATCGTCGGCCGGCTGGAGCGGGACGGGGCTCCGGAAAGCCGGGCCCACCGCCGCATCTACCGCCCCTGGGGCCACTACGACGGGGTGGTGGAAGGGGAGCGCTGGCAGGTCAAGAAGATCTCGGTGAAGCCCGGCGCCAGCCTCTCCCTGCAGATGCACCACCACCGGGCCGAGCACTGGGTGGTGGTGCGGGGCACCGCCGTCGTGGAGAAGGACGGCGTGGAGGAGCTGGTGGGCGAGAACCAGAGCACCTACATCCCCCTCGGCGCCCGGCACCGCCTCACCAACCCCGGCAAGATCCCCATGGAGCTGATCGAGGTGCAGAGCGGCCCCTACCTCGGGGAGGACGACATCGTCCGCTTCGACGATCGTTACGGGCGCAGCGACGCGCCTCTCGCCTGCCCTTGAGGAGCGTGTCCAGGTTCATGGCAGGGGCGGAACGGCCCCTGCGACCCCTTAGACGCGCCCTGTCGGCGGCCATCAGCCGCCACCTGGCCCGCCGCCTCCTGCGGACGATGGAGCGCGCCATCCCGTCGCCGTTCGCGACGGCCCCACCCGAGGGGTACCGACGCGGCATCGACCACTACAGCCGCCAGGAGCTGATCGCGGCCCTGCAGAACGTCCTGGCCTCCTACCGGAGGGCCTGCGGCCGGTACCCCGATCTCGCCAGGCCTCGCCTCTACTCCGAGAAGGTGAACCACGCCAAGTTCTTCGCCCCCATCAAGGTGCCCGAGAGCGGCAACAAGCTGCTCACCGGCAGCTTCCTGCCCCCACCCCTGGGGGAGCGGGTGAGCGTGCCGGAGGTGGTCTGGCACCACGACCAGCCCCTGCTGCCCGCCAATGGGGCCCTGGCGGCGGGCGTGTACTACCTCAAGGCCAGCCACGGCTCGGACATGGTCCGGTTGATCCGCTACCCACTGGAGCCAGGGCAGCGTGAGGCCCTGGAGGCCAGCTGCCAACGGTGGCTTAGCCGCCCCTTCGGCCTCGAGCACGGGGAATGGTGGTACAACGCGTTCCCTCGGCGCCTCCTGATCGAGAAGTCGATCTCGTCCCGCATCCCGTCGCTGTCCCTGCTCTTCTATGTGCTCGGGGGCGAGGTTGCCCTGATCACGATCTTCGCCAAGGCGCTGCAGAGGGGAGAGCCGAACCGTCGCCTGCTGCTGGACGGACGTTTCGTCCCCCTCGCCGAGCAGGATCCCGTGGAGAAGCGGCTGGAGGACTTCCAGCTCAGCGAACTGCTCCAGCGGCGCTGCCTGGAGGTGGCCCGCGCGCTCGCCGGCCCGTTCCACGCGGTCAGGGTAGACCTGATGGTGGGGGACGACGGGCGGATCTTCCTGAACGAGGTCACCTTCTCCCCCAACAACGGTCTCCCCTTCGTCGGCAGGGACCTGGACCTTCAACTCGGCCAGCTCTGGGCGGGCACCAGCCTGTGGCGCTGAGGGCGCCGACCGAAGGCCGGCGCCCTCAGCGCAGGAGGAGCTGGCAGAGGGGAGGGGGAGGCTCCTGGAGACTCCCGCCCCCCCGGGGAGGGTGTGACGCTGCGGTGAACCGGAGGCGGCGTTGCCGGCCTTGGCCGGCTCGCCGACCGGAGGTTTTCCGCAGCGTCACACCCTCATTCGACCGTGACGCTCTTGGCCAGGTTCCGCGGCTGATCGACATCCAGACCCCGGTGGGCGGCGATGTGATAGCTCAGCAGCTGCATCGGGATGACCGTAAGCAGGGGGCTGAGCAGTTCGTCCACCTCGGGCAGGGGCAGCAGCACGTCGAACAGCTCGGTGTCCGGGCAGGCGGGCGCCACGCCGATCAGCTGGGCGTCGCGGGCCTTGGCCTCCTGGGCATTGGAGAGCACCTTCTCGAACACGGTTCCCGGCACGGCGATCGACACCACCGGCACCCGCGCGTCGAGCAGGGCGATCGGGCCGTGCTTCATCTCACCGGCCGGGTAGCCCTCGGCGTGGATGTAGCTGATCTCCTTGAGCTTGAGGGCCCCCTCCATGGCGATCGGGTAGTTGATGCCCCGCCCCAGGAAGATGACGTCCTGGGTGTCGGCGAACAGGTGGGCCAGCTCGGCGCAGCAGCGGTCGTGGTCGTCGACCAGGCGCTGCAGCACGGCGGGCAGGGCGCGCAGCTGCTCCACCAGCTCCCGCAGCTGGGCGGGGGTGCGGCCGCCACCGAGGGGATGGGCGGTGCCGCCCCGGCGCTCGGCGAAGGCCAGGGCCAGGCCATAGAAGGCCAGCAGCTGGCCGAGGAAGGTCTTGGTGGCGGCGACCCCCACCTCGATACCGGCGCCGATGTCGAGCAGGTGGGGCACCAGGCGGCCCAGGGAGCTCTCCGGGCGGTTGGTGATGCCCAGCAGCCTGGGGGCATAGGCCGGATCGGCCACGAGGAAGCGCCGGTCCTGCTCCATCGCCAGGGCGGCGAGGGTGTCGGCCGTCTCCCCTGACTGGGTGACGCCGATGGTGAGCGTGTGGGGCTCCAGCGGCGGCGGGGCGTAGCGGAATTCACTGGCGTAGAACACCGACGTGGGCAGGCCGGCCAGCTGCTCGAGCAGATGGGCCCCCACCTGGGCCGCATGGCGGCTGGTGCCGCAGGCGAGGATCTGGATCCGCTCCACCCCCTCGTAGACGGACTCATCGAGGGGAAGGGCCACCAGGGCGCCCTCGGGCAGATGGCGGGCCACCCACAGGGCCACCGTTTCGGGTTGCTCGTGGATCTCCTTGTGCATGAAGTGGCGGAAGCTGCGCTTGTCCGCCACGTGCTCGGTGCCCACCAGCAGCGTCGGGTTGCGCTGCACCCGAGCCCCGGAGCCGTCGTAGAGCTCGATGCCCAGGGGCGTGAGCAGGGCCACCTCGCCGTCCTTCAGGGGCAGGATCGTGCGGGTGAAGCCGGCCAGGGCCGGGGTGTCGCTGGCGCAGAGGAACTCCCCCTCACCCAGTCCGATCAGCAGCGGCGCCTGCCGCCGGGCCACCACCACCGCCCCGGGCACCGCCGCCCACACCACCGCCAGGGCATAGGCCCCGTGCAGCAGAGGCAGCACCTGCTGCAAGGCCTCCAGCAGCAGCGCCGGCGAAGCCGTGGCCCCCTCGGCCTGCCGCTGCCGCAGGCAACGGGCGAGCAGGTGGGGGATCACCTCGGTGTCGGTGTCGGAGCGGAACTCCACCCCCTCGGCCTGCAGCTCCTCGCGGAGGCTGCGGTGGTTCTCGATGATGCCGTTCTGCACCACGGCCAGCTGGCCGCTGCCGTCAAGGTGGGGGTGGGCGTTGCGCTCCTCCGGCTTGCCGTGGGTGGCCCAGCGGGTGTGGCCGATGCCGCACTGGCCCGGCGCGCCCCGCTCCTCGAAGCGGGCCGTGAGGTTGACCAGCTTGCCCTCGGCCTTGAGGCAGTGGAGACCGGCCCCGTCCACGGTGGCGATGCCGGCGGAGTCGTAACCGCGGTACTCCAGCTGGCGCAGGCCCTCCAGCAGCTGGGGGGCCGCCTCCCGTGAGCCGATCAGGGCAACGATGCCGCACATAGACAGGTAGGCCAAAAAAAAGCCCGGCGCAGGCGCCGGGCATGAGCTTATGGGAGGGCAGCGGCGGCGCCGATGGTCAGTAGGCCAGGCCCATGGAGCGGCTGGTCTCGTCGCCGAGGTAGACGCGGATGCTCAGGAAGTCGGTGGGGCAGGCGGTTTCGCAGCGCTTGCAGCCGACGCAGTCTTCGGTGCGGGGCGAGGAAGCGATCTGGGCGGCCTTGCAGCCGTCCCAGGGAACCATCTCGAGAACGTCGAGGGGGCAGGCACGGACGCACTGGGTGCAGCCGATGCAGGTGTCGTAGATCTTGACGGCGTGGGACATGCCAGGGCCGGGAACGAACGGCGAGGTGCCCAAAGTACCCACACCGTTCCGGCGCAGGGCGACACCCGCCGCCGGCCGTCACCCTTGTTCATACGCGGAAAGGGCCCGAACAGGGCGACCCGTAGGATGCTGCCTCCCTCACAGCAGCCATGTCCCAGGAAGCGATCTTCGAGAAAGTCCGGTCGATCGTTGCCGAACAGCTCAGTGTGGAGGCTGACGAGGTCAAGCCGGAATCCAATTTCCAGAACGATCTGGGAGCCGATTCCCTCGACACCGTCGAGCTGGTGATGGCCCTGGAGGAAGCCTTCGACATCGAGATCCCCGACGAGTCGGCCGAAGGGATCACCACGGTGGGTGACGCCGTCAAATACATCCAAGAGAAGCAGGCCTGAGGCGTCCATGGTGGAGGGTCTCCGCCGCGTCGTCGTCACCGGCCTGGGCGCGGTCACACCGATCGGCAACAACGTCGCGGATTACTGGGAGGGGCTGACCAGCGGCCGCAACGGGGTGGCGCCGATCACCCTTTTTGATGCCTCCCGCCATGCCTGCCGCTTTGCCGCCGAAGTCAAGGACTTCGACACGGCCGGCTGGCTGGAGCCCAAGGAGGCGAAGCGCTGGGATCGCTTCTGCCAGTTCGGGGTGGTCGCCGCCAAGCAGGCGGTGGCCGATGCCGGCCTGACCATCGATGACGGCAACGCCGCGCGGATCGGGGTCGCCATCGGCTCCGGCGTGGGCGGGCTGCTGATGATGGAAACCCAGGCCCACGTGCTGGCCGACCGCGGTCCCGACCGGGTCAGCCCGTTCTGCGTGCCGATGATGATTCCCAACATGGCCACCGGACTGGCCGCCATCGCCATCGGCGCCCGCGGGCCCAGCAGCGCCGTGGCCACCGCCTGCGCCGCCGGCTCCAACGCCATCGGCGATGCCTTCCGGCTCATCCAGCTGGGCCTGGCGGACGCCATGGTCTGCGGCGGTGCCGAATCGGCGATCACCCCCCTCGGGGTGGCCGGCTTCGCCAGCGCCCGGGCCCTGTCGTTCCGCAACGACGACCCCGCCACGGCCAGCCGCCCCTTCGACGCCGAGCGCAACGGCTTCGTGATCGGCGAGGGGGCGGGGGTGCTGGTGCTCGAGAGCCTCGAGCACGCCACAGCCCGGGGCGCCCGGGTGCTGGGCGAGATCGTCGGCTACGGCATGACCTGCGACGCTTACCACTACACCCTGCCATCCCCAGGCGGCGTGGGGGCGGCGGAGGCCATCCGCCTGGCCCTGGCCGATGCCCGCCTGGAGCCGGAGGCGGTGGACTACGTCAATGCCCACGGCACCAGCACCCAGGCCAACGACAGCAACGAGACCGCCGCCATCAAATCGGCCCTCGGGGCCCATGCCATGACCATCCCGGTCAGTTCCACCAAGTCGATGACCGGCCACCTGCTGGGCGGCAGCGGCGGCATCGAGGCGATCGCCGCGGTGCTGGCGGTGGCCCACAACCTGGTACCGCCTACGATCAACTACAGCACGCCCGATCCTGCCTGCGATCTGGATGTGGTGCCCAACCAGGCCCGGGAACACAACGTCAATGTCGTGCTCTCCAACTCCTTCGGATTCGGTGGCCACAACGTCTGCCTCGCCTTCCGCCGGATGACCTGAGCAACCCGGCGCGCCAGCGCACCGGGTCCGCCCATCCCAGGAACACCTCCCTCCTCCCCGCACTCCCCCGTCAAGCCATGGTCGCCGCCCCCACCACCCAGGTCGATAGCCACGTAGAGACGCTCTGCATCAACAGCATCCGCTTCCTGGCGGTCGACGCGATCAACAAGTCCAACTCGGGGCACCCCGGCCTGCCGATGGGCTGCGCACCGATGGCCTTCTCCCTCTGGGACAAGGTGCTGCGCCACAACCCGAAGAATCCCCAGTGGTTCAACCGCGACCGCTTCGTGCTCTCGGCCGGCCACGGCTGCATGCTGCTGTACGCGCTGCTGCACCTCACCGGTTACGACAGCGTGACCCTGGAGGACATCAAGCAGTTCCGCCAGTGGGGATCCCGCACCCCCGGCCACCCGGAAACCTTCGAGACCCCGGGCGTCGAGGTGACCACCGGGCCCCTGGGCCAGGGCATCTCCAACGCCGTGGGCCTGGCGATCGCCGAAGCCCACCTGGCGGCCAAGTTCAACAAGCCCGACGCCACCATCGTCGACCACTACACCTATGTGCTGATGGGTGACGGCTGCAACCAGGAGGGCGTCTCCAGCGAGGCTGCCTCCCTCGCCGGCCACCTCGGTCTGGGCAAGCTGATCGCCCTCTACGACGACAACCACATCACCATCGACGGCAACACCGGCGTGTCCTTCACCGAGGACGTGCTGAAGCGCTACGAGGCCTACGGCTGGCATGTGCAGCACGTCGAGGACGGCAACACCGACGTGGCCGCGATCACCCGGGCGATCGAGGCGGCCAAGGCGGTCACCGACCGTCCCAGCCTGATCAAGGTCACCACCACGATCGGCTACGGCTCCCCCAACAAAGCCAACACCGCCGGCGTGCACGGCGCTGCCCTGGGTGCCGAGGAGGCCGAACTCACCCGCCAGCAGCTGGAGTGGAGCTACGGAACCTTCGAGGTGCCCGAGCCCGCCTACGAGCACTGGCGCCAGGCCATCCAGCGCGGTGCTGCCGCCGAGGCCTCCTGGAACGAGAGCCTGGCCGCCTACCGCAACCACTACCCCGCCGAGGCGGCCGAGTTCGAGCGCCTGCTGCGTGGTGAGCTGCCCGAGGGCTGGGATGCGTCCCTGCCGGTGTTCACCCCCGAGGACAAGGGCCTGGCCACCCGCCAGCACTCCTACAACGCCCTCAACGCCTTCGGCCCGGGCCTGCCCGAGCTGATCGGCGGCTCCGCCGACCTCACCCACTCCAACCTCACCGACATCAAGGGCGAGGCCAGCTTCCAGAAGGGCCATGAAGCCAACCGCTACCTGCACTTCGGTGTGCGCGAGCACGCCATGGCGGCGATCCTCAACGGCATCGCCTACCACAACAGCGGCCTGATCCCCTACGGCGGCACCTTCCTGGTGTTCGCCGGCTACATGATCGGCGCCATGCGGCTGTCGGCCCTCTCCCAGCTGGGCGTGATCTACGTGCTCACCCACGATTCGATCGGCCTGGGCGAAGACGGCCCCACCCACCAGCCGGTGGAAACCCTCGCCAACCTGCGGGCCATCCCCAACCTGCTGGTGATCCGCCCCGGCGACGGCAACGAGACGGTGGGCGCCTACAAGGTCGCCGTCACCAACCGCAAGCGCCCCACGGTGCTCGCCCTCAGCCGCCAGGCCATGGTCAACCAGGCCAACTCCGCCGCCGAGAAGGTGGCCAAAGGTGGCTACATCCTCAACGACTGCGACGGCACCCCGGATCTGATCCTGATCGGCACCGGCACCGAGCTCGACCTCTGCGTCAAGGCCGCCGCCCAGCTCAGCACCGAAGGCAAGGCCGTGCGCGTGGTCTCGATGCCCTGTGTCGAGCTGTTCGAGGAGCAGGACGCCGCTTATCGGGAGTCGGTGCTGCCCGCCGCCGTGCGCAAGCGGGTGGTGGTGGAGGCCTCCAGCTCCTTCGGCTGGCACAAGTACACCGGCTTCGACGGCGCCAGCGTCTCGATCGACAGCTTCGGGGCCTCCGCCCCCGGCGGCGTCTGCCTGGAGAAGTTCGGCTTCACCGTCGAGAACGTGGTGGCCACCGCTAAGGCGCTGGGCTGAGCCACTGACCAACTGCCGGGCCCTTGGTGGCCCGGCTTTTTCATGGCTGCCCGGGGGTGGCGGCGGCGGTGGCTCAGCGCTCGCGCGAGGGCACGTTGTGGCGGCTGCGCTCCACCACCAGGGGCAGGCGCAGGGTGCGCTGGTTGATGAAGCCGATGTATTCACCCAGGATGCCGAGGGCGAACATCATGGTGCCGGCGAAGAACAGCGCCGAAACCGAGAGCATGGCCACACCGAACTGGAAGCTGTCCCAGAAGATCAGTTTGCTGACCATCACCACGAACGACAGCAGGATCGAGAGGGCGCCGAGCGAGAGGCCGGCGGTGGTGATCAGCCGCATCGGCTTGCGGGAGGAAGTGACGATGCCCAGCACACCGAAATCCACCAGGAACGAAAGAGAGGCGGAGCTGCTGCCCCCCTTGCGATCGGCGCTGACGTAGGGAATGGTGGACCACTTGAAGCCGATGGCGCACACCAGCCCCTTGATGAAGGGGTAGGAATCGATCGACTGGCGCAGGGCCAGGATCACGGAGCGGTCGTAGATACCGAAGCCGGTGGTATCGCGCACCATCGGATAATCGGACAGCCAGGAGAGCGTGGCGTAGTAGATCTTCTTGCAGAGGAACAGGATCGGGCTCTCATGGCTGGAGCGCCGCACGGCGAAGATCACCTGGTCATCGCCCTTCTTCCAGCCCCTGATCAGATCGGCCACCAGCTCGGGGGGATCCTGCAGGTCCGACATCAGAAACACGTTGGCGTCGGCATCGGGCACGAGCAGGGCATTGGCCGAGGAGCGCACGAAGCCGAAGTTCGAGACATTGCGGATCAGGCCGACGCGGGAATCCCTGGCCGCCAGACCCTCGATCAATTCCACCGTGTGATCGGTGGAGCAGTTATCGGCAAAAACGATCGAGAAGACGTCGTCTGGGAACTGTTCGAGAACCTTCGCCAGCCTCACATAGAGCGCTTCGATGTTGGACGACTCGTTGTAACAGGGAATGCAAATGGCGATATGATGCGGCGATCTCGTCATGGGCTAATGTTGTCAAAAAGCATGCTGCAGGCAGTGTATCTTTTGACTGCCGTTCTTGCGGCCTGCCTGGGCCAATTCATCTTGCGGATCCGTCCACCGGCCGAGGGCGTCCGCACCGGTGCGCTCTACCTGGCGGCGTCGCTTGTTTGCTATGGCGCCTCCTTCGGAATCACCGCCCTCGTTCTGCCCGCCGCCGATCGAAAGCTGGCGGTGCTGATGCTGAGCCTGCAGTATCCGCTGCTGTATGTGCTGTTCTCACTCAAGGATGCGGCTGCCCTGCAGCCGGCCAGCGTGATGGCGATCACCCTGGGCTACGCGATCGTCGCCGTCGGCATGTTCGGGCGTTAGGAACGCTCGGACTTCAGGAAGGCACACTGCAGAGTCGGGCCATCTCACGCTCACCCAGCTGGAAACTCCACATCGGTCCGCCATAGATGTGGGTCAGTTTCGGGTGGGGCCATCGGCACTGCTCGCGGAGCTGCTCGGCATAGTCGAGCGTCCGCATCTCTCCGGTGGGGGTCATCACCTCGATGGGCCTGGGAACCACGTTGTTGTGATAAAAAACCAGCGTCAGCACCAGCCAGACCGTCAGGGCACGGCAGGCGATGCTCTGGCGGGTGCGGCGCTCCCGCACCAGCAGCACGAAGGCGATCAGCAGCACCGACAGAAACAGGACGCTGTTCCAGTAGAAGAAACGCCCGCCGGCATCCTCGATCACCACCAGTTTCAGGTCCACGCCGCGGCGGGTGGCCACCAGCAGGCTGGACAGGGAGAGCACCAGGGTGGAAACGATCGCCACGTAGAGCAGGCCCGGCTGCCCCATGGGACTCACCACCACCCGCAGCGCCAGCAGCACCAGGGCCAGGACCACCAGCACCGCCAGCAGCTGCAGAGGATCGGGCAGAGTCCGCAAAAACCACCACGGCTTGTAGCCCCCCAGCAGCGGGCTGATCAGGTGAACGGTGAACCAATCGAGCAGAAGGGCCGGACGGGACAGCAACGCCTTCAGCGCCTCGGCCGTCGACAGGGGATAGGTGGTCTGCAGCTGGGAGACGTAGAGCTGCAGGGAGGAGAGCAGCACCGGCAGGCTGAGCCACAGGGGCCGCAGCGGCAGCCGGCGGCGGCGCAGGCCGGTGAAGACGAGCAGCGGAATCGTGTACAGGGCCACAAAGGGGCCGGTGAGCGCCGCCACCAGGCCGTAGAGGAGCAACAGCACCCGCAGGGGCGCGGGCCAGGGGGCCACCGGGCGGCCGCTGCCCTGCCGGGCCACCTCCCCGTAGGCGATCAGGATGAAGCCGAGCGGGAAGAAGATGTAGGCGTTGGGGAGGTTGAGGTAGGTCTCACCGGCATAGGGCACATAGACGTAGGGGATGTAGGCCACCCGCAGCAGCCGGCCGAACACCCCGGCGCCGATGAGCGCCTCGACGCTGATCAGGGGCAGCAGCCAGGACAGCCAGGCCACCAGCAGAAAGAAGCCGGGATAGGCCAGCGGGGAGAGCTGGTTCACCGCGGTGAGCGCCGTGATCCGCTGCAGGAGATGGCTGTAGCCCGCATAGAGCTGCAGCAGCGATCCGGCGCCCTGGTCGATGGCCTGCTGCAGGAAGATCGAGCCATCCTCCGCATAGAGGGTGGGCACCAGGGAGACGGAGGGACGCCGCAGGTAATAGCCGAGGGCGCAGAGGCCGATCAGGGCGGCGGAGACAAGAACGCCGTGCAGCCGGGGGGGCAGCCGCTGTTCCGCTGACCGGCGGAAGCGCTGGATCGCGTGGAGGACGTTCGCCATGGGTGCGCGCAACGGCTCCGCTCAACCCATCAGGTTGGTTTCGGTCCAGGCGAGCATGCGGCTGACCCCGTCGCGGCAGGAGATGGCCGGCGACCAGCCCAGGAGACGCTGGGCCTTGGTGATGTCGGCGATGAAGCAGTCCTGGTCGCTGGCGCGGCGGGGGGTGGGGGTGTACACCAGCGGCGGAATGGCCAGCAGCTCGGCGAGCAGGGCGAACAGCTCCAGCAGGCTGAGGGAGTTGGCGGCGCCGCCGCCGATGTTGAAGATCTCGCCGGTCATCCGCTCCCGGTGCTCGTAGGCGGCCCGGTAAAGGCAGATCAGGTCGTCGGCGTGGAGCACATCGCGCACCTGCTTGCCGGTGCCGGCGATGGTGAAGGGCTCGGGGGCCACACCGGCCTGGTGGGCGCGCTTCTGCTCGATCGCCTTCTGGCAGAACCAGCCCACCCAGCCCTGGTCGAAGGAGGCGAACTGGCGGCCGCCGAAGATCGAGGAGTGGCGGAACACCACCGTTTTCAGGCCATAGACGCGGGCCCAGTCGCGCACGTACTGATCCGCCGCCCCCTTGGAGCAGCCGTAGGGGGTGGAGAAATCCAGACCCAGCGCTTCATCGAGGCCTTCGGGGTGATCGGGGAGGCGGTAGCGGGTGGGGGTCTCCTCGTAGCGGAGGCCCTCCAGGTCGCCATAGACCTTGTTGGTGCTGCTATAGGCGATCAAAGCCTCGGGGGAGAGGGCCCGGGCGGCTTCGAGTACGTGGAACGTGCCCAGCACGTTGGTCTGCAGGTCGCGGGCGGGATCGGTCAGGGAGGTGGTCATCGCCACCTGGCCGCCCACATGGGCGATGTAGTCGAACGGGGCGTGGCGGCGGAAGACGGCCATCACGGCCTCGGCTTCGGCCAGATCGCCCTGGATGAAGTGGAAGCGCCCGGGGGCGGCCTGGGACTCCAGCCAGGCCAGGTTGGCCGCCGAGCCGCGCCGGAACAGGGCATCGAGCACGATCACCTCGGCGCCTTCCTGGAGGTAGGAGGCGGCCAGGTTGGAGCCGAGAAAGCCGCAACCGCCGGTGATCAGGACCTTCATCGGATTCAGGGCAGAGGGGACGCGGGAAGCCTCAAACCAGCCAGGTCCGGAACGTATCGCTCGATCTGATCGGGTCGGTCGGGAAGCACACCGGGGCGCAATCTACCGGTCGCCCCCAGGCGGCTCCATTCCGCCTCGGCGAAGGCCAGCAGGCTGGTGGCGACGCCCGAGCCGATGTTGGTCACCAGGGGGCGGCCCGGGTCCACATCGGGGCGCGTGCAGGCCTCCAGCAGGTGGACCGCCACGGCGGCGACGGGCACGAAATCGCTGACCTGGCGGCCGGAGGTCATGGGGAAATCCTCCCCGGCCAGGGCGGCGCGCCGCAGGGAGGGCCAGAAGTTGCCCGCGAACTGGCCCTCGCCGTAGGCGGTGAAGATGCGGCCGTAGAAGAGCTCCAGGCGCCGTTCGATGGCGAAGGTGCGCAGCAGCTGGAAGGCCGCCGCCTTGCTGGCCCCGTAGGCGCTCAGGGGCTCCAGGGGGGCATCGGGGGGGATGGCCGCAAACCGGCGGGCGGCGTTGCCGTACTCGTGGCTGGTGCCGGTGACGACGCAGCGGCGCACCCCCGCCGCCGCCGCCAGCTCCAGCAGCCGCAGGCTGCCGGCCACGTTGGCCTGCACCAGCTCGGCCCAGGGCACCTGCTTCGGGCTGACACCCGCCGAGGCCAGGTGCAGCACCGCCTCCACCCCCTCCAGCGCGGAGGCCGGCAGGGTGAGCAGATCGCCCTGGCACCACTGGGGCTGGCGCGGCAGGGGGATCACCGGGGCGGAGGCGGGGCTGCGGCGCAAAGCCCGCACCTGATGGCCCGCCGCCAGGGCCGCCGCCAGCACGTGGGAGCCGATGAAACCGGTGCCGCCGGTGAGGAACAGCCGCATCAGGCCTGGCAGAAGGCCCGGATCACGTCGATCTCCTTGGCCAGCATCGGCGCCGTCAGGCCCGGGTAGGTGCCGAGGAAGAGGGTGTCGACCATGATCGCGTCGGCGCCGGCCAGATCGCCCACCACCCGCAGGGCGTCGGGGCGATCGGCGCGCAGCTGCACGAAGGCCGGCTGGCGCACCAGGTTGCCGCCGAAGAGCATGCGGTTGCCGATGCGGTGGGCATCGAGCTCCCGGGCCAGGTCGGTGCGGCGGAAGGGGGCGTCGGGCTTGACGGCGATCTTGAAGCCGAACCAGGAGCAGTCGGTGCGGCAGCCGGTGGAATCCCAGGAGAAGCCGGTCTGCGGATCCCAGCCGGTGGCGTGGGTGGGCAGGGAGAACTCGAGCACGTGCTCGGTGGCCACCAGCCCTTCGCGCAGGGTCTGCCAGTTGCGCTTGCGGGCCTCGATGAACTCGGGCAGGCGGCGCAGCTGCACCCGGCCGATGGCGGCCTGGGGATCGAGGGGTTTGAGGTTGAAGCCGAGGTGGCTGTAGATGTACTTGTGGTCGTAGCCGGCGGGCAGTTCGCCCAGCTGCCAGTCGAAGCGCTTGCCGCAGGTGTCGTCCTTGCCGGAGGGGCACCAGCAGTCGCGGCCCCAGTCGCGGAAGCTCTCGGCCACCACCTTCAGCTTCTGGTCGCGGACGATGTTGACGGCGCCGCCCTCACCCATGGTGAGGTGGTGGGGCGGGTAGAAGCTCTGGGTGCTGATGTCGCCCCAGGTGCCGGTCCAGCGGATGACGCGGTCGGGGCCCTCATCGAGGCCGGGGCTGTTGTCGCTGAAGCCGAGGGATTCGGCCAGCTCCCGGGGCATGGAATAGGAGCACCCCAAGGCGTCGCAGTTGTCTTCGACGAGATAGAGGTCGTGGGCGCGGCAGAAGCGCAGCACGGCGGCCAGATCGAAGGGGTTGCCCAGGGCGTGAGCCATCATCACGGCCTTGGTGACGCCGGGCCGGTAGGCGGCCTCGAGCTGGTCGCAGCAGGCGTTGCCGGTGACCGGATCGGCGTCGATGAACACCGGCACGGCGCCCACCTGCAGGATCGGCGCCACGGTGGTGGGGAAGCCGGCGGCCACGGTGATCACCTCATCGCCGGGGCGCAGGCGCCGCTCGGCGGGCAGGCGATGGGAGGTGAGGGCCGAGATGGCCACCAGATTGGCGGAGGAGCCGGAATTCACCAGCAGGCTGTGGCGCACCCCCAGGAAGGCCGCGAGCTCGCTCTCCATCGCGGCGCCTTCGGTGCCGAGGGTGAGCCAGAAGTCGAGGGTGGTGCCCACGGCCGCCTCCACCTCGTCTTCGGTGAAGACCCGGCCGGCGTAGGGGATGGTCTGGCCGTCGGCGTGGGGGGTGCGCTCCGGGTCGTCACCGGGGCGGAAGCCGGCGTGGGCGCGGCGGGCGTAGTCGCGGGTGAGCCGCAGGATCTCCTGCTTGAGCTGGTCGAGGTCGGCAGTCATGGGGTGGATCGGCCCGGCGGGAGAGAAGCGAGATAGGCGGTGAGGTCGTCGAGGCAGCAGGACACGGGGTCGTCGCCGGCTTCGATCACGCGGCGATACCACTGAAGCGTGCGGGCGGTGGTGGTCGCGAAATCCCAGCGGGGCGACCATCCGAGGCGGTGGTGGGCCTTGTCGACCACCAGATTCAACAGGCCCGCCTCGTGGGGGGCGGTGGGGTCGGAGGCATCGATCCAGGTGCCGGGCCAGTGGTGCAGGGCCTGCTCCACCAGCTCCCGCACGGGCCGGTTGGCCTCCAGCTGGGGCCCGAAGTTGAAGGCTTCGGCCATGGCGAGCCCATCGGACGGCTCGGCGAGGGCCTGGGCCAGGGCCAGGTAGCCGCCGAGGGGTTCGAGCACGTGCTGCCAGGGGCGGGTGGCGGCGGAGTTGCGCAGGGTGATGGGCTCACCGGCGCGCAGGGAGCGGACAGTGTCGGGAATGATGCGGTCGGCGGCCCAGTCGCCACCACCGATGACGTTGCCGGCCCGGGCGCTGGCGATGCGCAGGTGGGGCGACTGGTGGGGCAGGGTGCCGCAGTAGCTGGCGCGCCAGGAGCTGATGGCCAGCTCGGCGGCGGCCTTGCTGCTGCTGTAGGGGTCGTGGCCGCCGAGGGGGTCGTTCTCCCGGTAGCCGTAGAGCCATTCGTTGTTGCGGTACACCTTGTCGGTGGTGATCAGCACCGCGGCGCAGGGCTGGGCCAGGGGGCGCAGGGCCTCGATCAGGTGGATGGTGCCCAGGACGTTGGTTTCCCAGGTGAGCACCGGCTCGGCGTAGCTGCGGCGCACCAGGGGCTGGGCCGCCAGGTGCAGCACCACCTCCGGCTGGACGGCGGCCACCAGCTCGCGGAGGGCGGCAGGATCACGCAGGTCGCCCACGTGGTGATCGAGGCGGCCGGCCAGGCCCAGCTGGTCGAACAGGGAGGGTTCGGTGTCGGGCGCCAGGGCGAAGCCGGTGACGCGGGCCCCCAGCTCGCAGAGCCAGAGGGCCAGCCAGCTGCCCTTGAAGCCGGTGTGGCCGGTGAGCAGCACCCGCTTGCCCTGCCAGAAGGCAGGATCGGGCTGCTGCCAGGCCCGCCGGGGGGAGGTGCTGGCCATGGTCAGCTCCAGATCTTCCAGGGGGCGCGGCCCTGCTGCCAGAGGTCTTCGAGGCGCTGGCGGTCGCGCAGGGTGTCCATGGGCTGCCAGAAGCCGCGGTGCTTGAAGGAATGTAGGAGGTCATTGTGAGGCAAGCCCTCCATGCGTTCGGTCTCAGCTGGCAGTTCCGTGGCAAGGGCGGGAGCAGGATGGCCGGGTGGTGGTGCGGACCACTGGTTCAGGCCTCATACGTCATCGAGTCTGACTCCTTAGCTCGCCTAGCAAGGAACGGCCGGGAACGCCTGAGCCGGAACCACCCCGAAAGGGCAGGAGTCCTGCTCAGGGAATTGACTGATGTCCTTTCGGATGATGGGGCAAGACTCGCGAATCAACCCCGTGTTCAGACACCCGGAGTCGGATGCCAGATCTGAAAAGACCACCACAGACCAAGGGCATCAGCCCTCAACAGTGAATCGGCAGGCCGAGAGCCAGACAGGGACTGAAACCGGTCACAACCCTGCCCTATAAGTCGTCGACCGGATCTGGGACTGGTACGGCTCCGAAACCCGCAACTGTCGGTGCAGCGATACCCGCAGGAACGACTTGGCGACCCTATCCATGGCGACAGCACGCAGCTGGAAAACGCTAAGCGTGGTGGCCAGAAGATCGCAGGCCATCAACGCGAGGGGGCTTCGCCAGGGCTGGAATCCGGTAGATAGGACAGGTCAGGGATTCCGTGGATGGCACTATTCCCCTGGCCTGCTTCATCGTGGTGGGCGACTAGACGCTTCGATGGCCATGGGCTAGATGTGCCAAATGATCGACCGCTACAGTTGTAAAGCCATCCAATGGTGACGGGCCTTCAACACAATGACCCGACATCATGACCCCCGTGGCGTAGAACAGCATCTGAGGCCATGGGATGGGAACTGAAAAAGGCCAGGCCTTGCCCCCCTGAAGCAAGGGAAAAAGGGGAACAGCACATCTAGCCTCAGGGTCCTGGGAAAGCAGTGGAACCAGCCGCGATCGAAGGCCCTCCTGAGGGCCTACGGAACCTTGGCAACCGGTAACGACCTGCTAAGCCACGCCCCACAGAACGACGACAAACTTAGGAGCTACTCCACCTTGGGTCGCCCCCCGGTGGCCCAGACCACTGCAAGCATGAACAACCAGGTAGAGGATCGAACCCTGACAAAGGAATCGAATACCTAACACCGTATCCGACGAAGCCATGGCAGGATGAAAGAATCAGCGCTTGCGGCCAGACCGACAAAAGCGTGCTGGTCGTCAGACACGACAAGCCAAAGAGATCGAATCCTAAAGATATATCACAAGGATCGCATTCGCTGAGTGCTGCCCGCTTCATCAATCTCTAGCAAGGTAAGCTGCGTGGCTTAAGCGACCAGGCTCATCACTGGCGCTCAATTACCATGCCACAGAACGAGATCTGCAAACCCATGACCAGGACGTTTGACAGGAGAGATAATCTCATCATCTGGCTTTTGATGTCGATAGTCTTTTCCTGTCTAGTCATCAATCAGTCACTACGTCAAGGGCAATTAGCCCTACCACCAACATACGATGACATCGTCTATTTCACGGATGCTCTATCGAGGCTCAATATACTCTATGATCATGGGATAAAGGCACTCGCGGAGAACTTGATTGAAAGTCCTCCCCATGCGCCCCTAGCCACGCTTGTACCGCTGATCGGCTTTTCCATCTTCGGGGTCCACAACTGGGCCCCTCCTGTCATCAACGGCGTCTTTGTCCTTTTCCTGCTTATCCTTCTCGACAGCCTAGCTCAGGGAGTTTCCAGGGCCGGGAAGATTCTCATCGGAATGATTGCCCTATCTTGGCCTGTTAATGGACAATTGGTCATTGAGTGCAGACCTGATCTTGCCTGGGGCTTGATCACAGCAGCATTTACTATTCTTTCACTGAGAAAGCAATCCAAAGTCACCAGCAGCAAAAAGAATTCCATAATCATTGGGATACTGATCGGATTTTCGCTTCTAGCCAAGCCTTCGATTTTTCCGATTACGCTCTTCGCAGCTCTGGCTAGCCTATTTGTTGCCTTTGTTATTGACATCAACCAATCCGATTTTAAGCATCGTAGACGCTCCGCCCTGGCATCAAACCTTCGTTGCCTTGTGGTTGCACTAGCGATTGCGCTGCCATATTACGTGGCAGCACATAAGCAGATCTATGCCTATATCTATGAAGTTGTTTTCAGCAGCAACGCCTCAATGTGGGATCCAAATGCAGAACTGACTCTAGCTGATCATCTTTCCTATTATCTAACATCAGCAAGCGGCCAGATAGCCATGGGGAAGTGGGTCTATGCATGGTTTCTATTGATAGCTGTGTGCACTGCTGCGCTGCTTTACAAGAAAGACTGGAGAAGGCTGGCTAGCTCGATACCATTGTGGTGTGGTTTTGTTGTTCTATATCTGCTCGTTACTGTTCCGAAGCTGAAGATGAACTTCTTTGGAGCATCTCTCTACTTCTATATTCTATGCACTTTCGCACTACTCGTTGCCGAAGTTTACAAAGCTCTGAGGAGTAGTCGATATGGTTACAACATGAGCTATACGTTTATCATCGTCATTGCTTTGTTCGGAGTGGGCCAGTTTCAGTGGCCTTGGTATCACATAAGCAAGCAGACAGGGGTTTTATCGTCAGAAGTGCAATATCGCAGAAGCGCCATCGAATCCCTCTACAATGATATCCTCCAGAATCAGAAGGATAACAGAATAAGGAACGAAAAGCCATTATCAGTATTCTTTACAACATCAAACAAGTTTTTCAATAGCTTTACACTAAAATTCTATCTCGCCAAGGGGAATGTCGCAAACGAAACAAGAGACCTTTATCTGTCTGACAATATCCCGCTCTTCATTCAATCGATCAACTCATCTGATTATGTGGTGGCGTTCAATGAAAGCAATACGGATACATTTCCGTGGCTTCCAAGCAGTAAGATACAAGGTCAAGTTTTAAGGATCCTACGCTCCGATCCTAACTTGCGGCTGATTAGAACCTATACGGATCCATATGGAAGCAATCAGGCCTTCCTATTCTGGAGAGAGCGCGCAGACCCCAAGTGACACTATGCAGATCACCCCGAGGAGCGAGAGAGACCTACGACAAGCTAGAAGAGATCATTGCACTCAAGATAGTACGTGCATTGCTTGCCAGGATGGAGGTGCATTATAGTCAGTCGGCAAAAGCACCGGCCAAAACCGTTCGTCCACCGTTGGCTCACACCACCTCATCATGAAGGCTGTCATTTTGGCCGGAGGCCTCGGCACCCGCATCAGCGAAGAAACCCATCTCAAGCCCAAACCCATGGTGGAGATTGGGGGCAAGCCAATTCTTTGGCATATTCTCAAGACCTACAGTTTTCACGGCATCAACGACTTTGTCATTTGCTGTGGGTACAAAGGCTACGTCATCAAAGAGTATTTTGCCAACTACTTCCTGCACACAAGCGATGTAACCTTCCGGATGGATATCAATCACATGGAGGTTCATCGCCAAGCGGCCGAACCCTGGAAGGTGACCCTGGTAGATACAGGTGAATCCACACTTACAGGGGGAAGACTAAAGAGAGTCAAAGATTATATTGGCAATGACTCATTCTGTTTCACTTATGGCGACGGTGTTTCAGATGTCGACATCACTGGACTCGTTGCTTTCCACCGCAACCATGGCCTTGAAGCAACTCTCACTGCCGTCCAGCCCCCTGGTCGTTTCGGCGCCCTAGAGTTCAATGAGGCCAATATCGTTCATGGCTTCCAGGAAAAACCCCATGGGGACGGTGGCTGGATCAACGGTGGCTTCTTTGTCCTACAGCCATCGGTCATTGACCGTATTCATGACGATCAAGTCATCTGGGAACAAGAGCCTCTCAAGGGTCTGGCGACGGATGGACAGTTGGCGGCGTATAAGCACCAAGGCTTTTGGCAGCCCATGGACACGCTGCGAGACCGAGTGTATCTTGAGGAACTGTGGCAGTCCCACAAGGCTCCATGGAAAGTCTGGGAGTAACTGCATCATATCCTGATTGTGCTGTTGCTCCTTAAATACCTACCCGCAATCAGCGGAAGAGAAGATCCGTCTTGATCTGGTGTGCATGCATTCTTAACTCAACAGTGTTGTCTTGACAGCGCAACCAATACTTGAATCTGGTAGGGATTTCGGAGCCCCCTAAGGAGTCGTCGATTCGCCTCGACAGAGAGCCTGCTGAATCGCAGTTTCTCTGTTCAGAGGCACTGCAAATCAAGGGAGTGCACCAGTAGTGAAACTGGCTATGGACCAACAACTAGCTTGTCACGCCTGCAATGCCATAGGGCTGAACCTTGATCGTCCTATTCCTCACAAGGCGCCAGGTTCACCGCTTAGGAGTTCAGCACTAGCGAAATATTTGGACCCGTGATGGCCATACTGACATAGGAAGGAGTTTGAGGGTAGGCAATCACTCCAGTTCGAGCCCCTCAATCATTGCCCGTTTCAAGCATGGCCTAAAACTATCCAAGTCGAGGCCAATCCCTAGTGATGGGAGCCTGACCCCACTCTCCACTGCACCAAGGGAAGGGTGGGAAGGAGCGTCGACTGACAGCTGGGGGAGTAGCCGACCGGAGACGACCCAACTGTCCGCTACTCCTCAGATCGGCTACGATAATGGGGCTTTTGATTCCAAGAAGGTCATCCGCAGTGGCGACGTCGACAACTGCATCCTTTGATTCTCGTCCATTGCACATCATCACGCAGTTTGCAAACTCGAATGGACTTCTTGTTTCGGTTGCATGTGTCTCGATGCCGATTCACAGTACAGGTAACGACCCAGCGACAGATGGTTACAGTAGGACTCCTGGGCTGAAATTGGTGAACGCCGCGAAACGGTTGACGAAATTCATACTGGAGTACCTAAAGGGTACTACATTACTCAAAAGTCTATTGGCATTTGGCAACGTGCCACATCCTTCTTCAGTGCTCAGGCGTTGGCAGATGCATTCTGGCGTACAACGGCCAGAGCCGAATGAATACCTTTCTGAACTCACGGAAAGAATAGAAGGAAAATGCAATCGGATTGCTGTCTGTTGAAAGTCAGATAATTCCATTCATTGTCCCTTCCACCGTATCGCCGAGATGAAAGCCTCCGATTTCGTTGCTCTCTACCTGGAATCCAGAGGTGTCACCCATGCTTTTGAACTGGTGGGAGGTATGATTACCCATCTTTTAGATTCCCTAAGTCACACCACAGATATCCGGATTGTTTCGTGCCATCACGAGCAAGGCGCAGGCTTCGCAGCTGAGGGATTTGCTCGAACCAGTGGCGTTCCTGGTGTGGCGTTAGCGACGAGTGGACCTGGTGCAACCAATCTCCTCACCGCCATCGGAAGTTGCTTCTTTGATTCAACCCCGGCAGTGTTCATTACAGGTCAAGTGAACACTCACGAACTGAAGGTCAACACTGGTGTTCGGCAGCTTGGATTTCAGGAGACTGACATCGTAACGATGGCCCAGCCAATCTGTAAGTTGGCGATTCAGTTGAAGAATGCAGCGGATCTTCCCCATGTACTTGAAGACGCCTTCTCTATTGCTCTCGAGGGCCGACAAGGCCCGTGTCTCGTGGACATTCCGATGAATGTTCAGGCAGAAGATATACCTCTAGAGCTCGTAGAGCCTGTGCTAAAGCGCGCTGGCGCAAGCCCATTGGCCTCAATGTCTTGTGAGACAGTCAATCCTGTCTTGGCTGACCAAGTCGCTGATCTTTTGGATGCCATTACCCGAGCGGAGCGGCCACTGCTCCTTCTTGGAGGGGGTGCAGCTAGTTTTCAAAACCGAGTGGCGGCAAGGCAAATCAGCGCCAAGCTGGACATTCCTGTCGTGCTATCGCTGATGGCCGTAGACTTGCTCAGCGCCACTAACGATCAGCGGGTCGGCTTTATCGGGTCCTATGGGAACCGCTGGGCTAATAAGATCCTGGGAGAAGCAGATCTGCTGGTGGTGGTCGGCAGTCGACTGGACATTCGTCAGACTGGTGCAGACGTTGGTAGCTTTTGTGAAGGCAAGCAGATCTGGCAAGTTGATGTTGATCAAACTGAGATCGGGGTTCGCATCAAACCACAGAGGACAATCCATGCCAGCATCTCCGAGTTGGCCACTGCACTGAAAACGGAGATACCGCAGAACCCTCTAGCTGCCACTCCGCATGGGTGGCCAGAGCGTATTTCAACCCTACGCAATCAGTTTCCGGCAGACTCGGAGTACAGAGCAGAGCCACAAGAAATCAATCCTGTTCAGGTTCTCCAATCACTAAGTCGAACTCAACCAGGCAGGCAAGTTCTTTACGTTACGGACGTGGGGCAACACCAGATGTGGGCCGCACAAAGCCTAGGCTTTAAGAATGACGATCGGTTTATTACATCTGGTGGTATGGGAGCAATGGGCTTCGGACTGCCGGCTGCCATTGGCGCGATCATGGCCGCACCAAAAGCCCGAGCCATTCTAGTGAGCGGCGATGGCAGCTTTCAATTGAATATACAGGAGCTCGAGACACTACGTCGGAACCAACTTGATTTGAAGATCGTACTATTCAACAATAACTGCCATGGAATGGTTCGGCAGTTTCAAGAATCGTATTTCAAGGACAATTTACAATCTACTGTCATTGGTTATTCGTCCCCTGATTTCGTAGCTGTGTCGCATGCTTATGGTATTCCCGCTGATCGCCTTGCTGACCCCGGCAGCGTTGATCAAGCTTTAGCGCGGATGCTAAGCGAGGAAGGTCCCTATCTCCTTGAGGTAAAGCTTTCACAGACCAGTAAGGTATATCCAAAGCTTGCCTTTGGCAGACGGTTTGGTGAAATGGAACCAGAGGCAAGCCCCTTGGCCATGGAGTCCACCTAATCGTGATGGAGGGTTTGATCGCAGTCACGGGAGCAACGGGATGGGTTGGTCGTACTGTGATTGATGAACTGCAGCGAGTCATCTCACCCGAAGAATTCAAGACGCGAGTCACACCTTTTGCGAGCCGCGAGGGACGATTAGCCCTTTCAGATGACACGTATCTCAGAATTCTGCCTTTGGAGGCCTTGCCAGAGCTCGCCGCACGAGAACCATTGTCGGCGCTGATTCATTGTGCATTTCTAACCCCAGATCGGCTACACGCGTTGGGGGAAGAGGCCTTCATTACAATGAATCGCAAGATCATCTCTTTAGCGAGCAAAGCCTTAGAAGCGAGACCAACGGCTCGAGTTGTTGAAATTTCCTCGGGCGCAGCCACCATGGTTGAAAATGGTCTGGATGAAGTCGTATGCCCCCCATCCACCGCACACCAGCTTTATGGAGCTCTGAAGCTTGATGAAGAAAGACGATTATCATCAATTGCACCTAGCTTGATCCTGAGAGTTTACGGGTTAACCGGCCGCTGGATGCGCGAACCGAAGAAGTATGCTTTGGGCGACTTTCTTCTTCAGGCCGCTTCTGGGCAACGGATAACCATCAGAGCTCAACATCCAGTGATTAGAAGCTACGGCAATGCGAGTGACATCGCTGAGCTCGCACTGTATTGGCTCCTAAGTGGAGACACTCCTCCATCAAACGCAGTTCCAGCTGTGAATTCTACAGTGAGCCTTGAAGAGTTGGCCTTGTTGGTCTCAACTCATTTTGGTCTTCCTGCTCCCATTGCAGATGTGGACACTAGTTTACCCATGGATATTTATTGCGCCGACGACTCAGACTATACCGAGATGGCAAGGACGTATGGTGTCAAGATCAAGCCCTTAGACCACCAGATTGCTGACTCCGCCATGGCTATCAATAAGTCTCTTGAGTATCATGCATGAACCCACAAGGGGTGGAGGCCCTAGAAGGCCCCATTCATAAAGGTCAGATCATGTTCCAAGAGGCAACAGCGTAAGGCTTGAAGCGAAAGTGACGCGATTCGCAAGTCCGAGTTTGGCAAAACACAGAACTGGAGCTAATCATGGCTTTTATTTCTGCTTTCCCGGATTTTCGCGGATAGATCATACTGATAGCATACCTTTGACCAGAGATATCCTCCAGTACTTCCAAGCAATCCTAATAGAATGGCCATATTTATCTTCCCAATCAACCCAGTCAGAGTGATTGCCAGAAAGATATTCAACAGACTCAGGGGAACTGCAGCAGAGAGATATGTGCGGATTCCCCTGACTTTATTGTCGCTAAAGATAAAGCGACTATGTGAGAAGTAGCGGAGACAGTGGATGAGTATTTCAGAGAAGAATGAGGCGAGGCCTGGAGCCAGTTGAGACGCTAGAATCACAAATAGAGACGGTCCTGCGAGAGTGAAGAATACACCTGCAAGTAAGAACTTGCAGTAGCGGTATGAGAAGACTGCCATCAATTAGATATGCGCCTACTTTGAACACGCTGCCGATAGGAGACTCTTGATTGTGCTTCAATTTGTCTTGACACCAAAGAAAGCATGATCATTTGAATTGCTGCAGAAAAAATGACGAGGATAGCGACTGTCACAGTACCGGGTGCATAGCCGCTAAACCCGGACAGCTTATTGGCAAGAATAGAAAAGGCAAGGACAATTGACACCAAGATTCCAAAGGCCCCAATTCTGAGGCTAATCCTGCCTGCGATAGAACTTCCTGAAAAGATCGCGACGAGGGCCTCGTTAACATACCCAAGGAAAGAATAGCTAGAGCGACCAGCGACTCTGTCTGGCTGGACGTAACGCATAACCTGATGACAGCTCGAAGCACTGATCAAGCAACTGCGCAGATTCAATGAAGTGTTCGACCACAGCCAAAGGGCTTGATCAATAACAGAGCTAGAATAACAACCAAAACCATGGAAACCACCGAGGACAGCCTGATCACGATTAGAAAAGTTCATCATACGATAGTAGAGTTTACGGCCAAGCTTAATGATGGGAGTACCCGCAGATCTTTCCTTACTACCAAGTACAGCATCAACGCTGTCTCTGTTGTCAATCCATTGCTTGAGCATGCGGAAGCCAATGCTTGGTGGATCTTGCAGGTCTGCGCACATGAGCATGACAACATCAGCAGCTTCAACATTCTGCAGCCCATACATAAAGGAAGACTCAACCCCATAGTTACGGGCATTCCGAAAGGCAACGACCCGCTGATCCCTACGAATCAATCTCCTGATTTCCAATGTAGTTTGATCTTCACTGCAATTATCAATCAGAAAGAGGCGCCAATTCAATAGAGTCAGCGGCATTTCACGCTGAAGACCCTCAGCGGCCTCAACACAGGCTTCATATAGCGAGAGGATATTTGCCTCTTCATTAAACGCTGAAGACACGATAGCAAGATTGATTTCGGGAGTCGCAACGGTCGACATATACTTCTTTCTGTTCTCAGGGTTTGCTTGATTTAAGCACTGATCAAGATAGGTGTCAAGCAACTTTCCAAGTGGGACTCTTTTCTCGAAGCATTCAGCGTAGGGACAGAATACGAATATGATTTGGCTAGTCACGCCCTTAGGAAACTGTTTTCACGAAAACGAGAAGACGGGCTGGTGAGAGGAACACGCAATCTGAGCACGAGATAGATCTGTATACGCTGTGGAACCATCAACTGCCACAACCGCTTGATGGCTGTGACGTGCACCCCGGAAACCGCCCCAGGGTGAATGCCCGGTGTCAACTACGTAGGCGGGCGCGTTGCCTCGCAATTTTTGTTACCCGTTTAATTGTCACCTTTGCTTTGGCTCCTCTTTCCTGTTGAGCTGGTTGTTTTCCTGTTCTTGGAATGCCTCCATCTGCATGCCCACCATCTGTTCGGCATTGGCAACACGCCAGTCCGTCATTCGCCGCTGCAGGGTTCGCAGGCTGCCGCCATAGAGCCCGGGTTGTTCGCGATCCAGCCTCTGCATTGCCTGCTGGCCTGTGAGTAACGGATCAGCCAGCAGCCACTCGAGAACTAGATGCCAGCAACTCAGCGTCGGGTCTGCCCGAGTGCGATACGTGCGGGTGGGCGTTTGCCAGCCGCCCCGTTTGGCAGGTTCACTCCGCTGCCATAACAGCCGCAGGCTGTTCAAGAAGCTATCCAGCTCCTGGGAAGTGGTTGAGGCGGATTCTCTTTCCTGGTCTGGCTCGCGCCCCCCATTCACCAGGGCCGCTTGGTTGTGGCGGATCGTCCCCAGCAGGGCGACCGGGTCGCATTGTTGCTGCAGCTTCTTGATGCGTTGGCGGCCCTTGCGGCCCATGCCTCCCCATCGCAGCAGCCGATCAGCTGGGGTGAGCGGTTCGTCATGGCGGCGGCGGGGACGGCGGCCCTCCCGCAGGTCAGTCTCCTCAAACGGGATTCGCTTGGCCGATGGTTGATAGATGTTGGTGAACAGGCGCAGAGCGGCATACAGCTGGCAGAGCCGCTCCAATTGCTGAGCTCCTTCCAGCCGGCGGTGCCCCACCACGCGGCGCACCAGCATGCCGTTCTTCTGTTCCACCCAGGCCTGGTCATTGGATTTGTAGGCCCGTGATCGAGTGAGTTCGACTGGCACGCGGGCCTCGGCGCACCAGCGCTCGAGCTCCTCGTTCATGAATGCGGTGTCGTTGTCCACGTCGATGCCGCGCAGAGGCATCGGTATCAGCTTCCGCAGCTCCTGGAGCGCTGAGCGCACCAGCAGGCCATCGCGGCTGGGGAGCGGGACACATTCGCTCCAACCACTGGCCACATCGGTGAGCACCAGCGTCCACAGGAACGGGCCCTCCATGCGCCCACCGCAGTGCGCCACCAGATCCATCTCGAACCAGCCGGGTTCGACGCCCTTCCAGCCATTGAACGTGCGCACCGTGGTGCGCCTGCGCACTCCGGTGACGATGCGCGAGCGGCGGCGCCGATGCTGACCGCCCTGGGCAGTGTCAGGCGACAGCGAAAACTGGTCCAGATGCGACACGAAATCTGGCCCCCCTCTGCGAGCCACTGACCAGGCCCAGCGCCATGACCGCGGTGCTGTCACCTCTGGAGCAGAGCTCCCGGGATGCGGCGTTGGAAACACCAGAGGATGTCCAGATGATCCTTGGCCTCACCGCAGCTGGGTGGGGCCGCAGGCGGATCGCCAAGGAGCTGGGCTGCTCGCCTGAAACCGTCCGTAAGTACCGGCGGCAGGGAGGCTGGGAGGCCTACGGCAAACCCCGGCGGATCGGCGTTCTCGATGGTCAGTGCGACTGGCTCAGGGAGCGGTTTCTTGCTCACAAAGGCAATGCCGATGTGGTGCGCCAGGAGCTGGCCAGCGAGAAGGGCATCGCCGTGTCACTGCGCACCGTGGAGCGGGCGGTGGAGCCCTGGCGGCAGGAGCTGCGGGCCGCTGCCCTGGCAACGGTGCGGTTTGAGACGCCGCCGGGCAAGCAACTGCAGGCCGATTTCGGTGAGTCCTACGCCCGCATAGCCGGCGAGAGGGCCAAGGTGCACCTGTGCGTGCTGACCCTGGGGTACTCGCGGAGGCTGGTGGTGCGGGCCTACCGGCACGAGCGCCAGGTCAACTGGCTGTTGGCGATGGAGGAGGCCTTCCGCCACTGGCGGGGGGTGCCGGCCGAGGTGTTGTTCGACAACGCCCGTGCCCTGGTCAAGGAGCACGATCCGGCTCGCCAGGTGCTGGTGTTCAACGAACGGCTCGATGCCTTTGCTCGCTACTGGGGGTTCCTCCCCAAAGCCTGCCGGCCCTACCGGGCCAGGACCAAGGGGAAGGACGAGCGCGGCGTCGGTTACGTCAAGACGAATGCGGTGGCCGGCCGGGAGTTCGCCAGCTGGCAGGCGCTGGAAGCGCACCTGGAGCACTGGAGCCGGGAGGTGGCCGATGTTCGCATCCACGGAACGACCGGTGAACAGCCGGTGGTGCGTTTCCAGCGGGAGGAGGCAACTGCCCTGCAGCCGTTGCCCCATAAGCCGTCGTTCCTGGCGGAGCGGGAGCTGGTGCGGGTGGTCCACAACGACGCCTGCGTCGAGGTGGAGGGCAACTGGTACAGCGTCCCCTGGAAGCTGCTCAAGCAGCGGGTGAGTGTTCTGCTGCGGGATCAGCAAGTGCTGATCCGCTATGGCGGCCGTGTCGTCGCTCGACATGAGCGCGTGGTGGCCAATCGGCGCCATCGCTCCGTGCTGCGGGGGCACTGGGATGGCCTGGTGCCAGCGCCGCAGCAGGACTTGGCCGAACGGTCACTGCCCTCAGCCGATGGCGCCAGCTGCGTTGGGTCCGCCTCAGCCGCGTCCCCGCCCTGTGGGAGCGGAACGCGGCGGCGGACCGGCGTGATGCGCAGCTCAGAACTGGCCCGCTCACTGGCGGTCTATGCCGCCGAGGTGGGCGAGGAGGTGGCGGCATGAGCCTCGCCAAAACTGGTCAACCAAATCGTCGCCTGCAGCCGATGGCCACGATGCCGCCTGTCCCCATCGAGGATCTCGACGACATGCTCAGCCGCCTGCGACTGACTGCGATTAGGGATCAGCTCGACAACCTGCTCGAGGAGGCGGCACGCAAGGAACTGAACCTGCGCGAGGCGTTGGCCTGGCTGTGCGCGGCAGAGATCGCCCGCAAGGACCAGCGGCGAATCGCGATGGCGATGAGCA
>NZ_JAYGHZ010000255.1:0-29124 GCF_034931285.1 Synechococcus sp. BA-120 BA3 | reverse complement strand
CTCCAGGTCCGCGGCGGTCGCCGGCCGGCGCAGATCCCGCACGTAGAGGCTGGTGCCCGGCCCAGTGAGCTGCTTCACGGCCCGCCAGAACACGCCCGGGTCATGGAGATGGTGCAGCAGGCTGTTGCTGACCACGGCGCTGCAGGGGCCCGCCAGCTGGGGGCTGGGCAGCACCAGCCGCTGGAAACGCACCTGACGGTGGGCGACCGGATCCGCCAGGCGCCGTTGCTCGGCGATGGCCAGCATGGCGGCGGAGCCATCGATGCCCAGCACCCGGGCCCCGGGCCACCGGCGCGCCACCAGAAAGGTGATGTTCCCCGGTCCGCAGCCCAGATCCACGACGCTCAGCCCTTCCCCGTCGCCGCTCCCCCGGAAGGCGGGGAGGGCCTCGATCCGCTCCAGCACCGCCCGGTCTCCGCTGGAGAAATCCGCCGCCGCGTAGGCCTCGGCCTGCAGCGGCTCGTCCATCAGCTCCGGTTCACAGATCCGCTCCATCGCTCCAGCATCCCCTCCGGCACCACAGGCACCGTGGCTGGGGTGGTCAGGGCGTTGCAGACCCTACAGGTGGCGTTATGGTGCGCAACACGATCCGGCCGTACCCCCCGTGACCCTCTCCGCCGCCCGTCCAGCCAACCCCGCCACGGCGGCGACCTCTGCCGGGGCGACCTCTGCCGGGGCAACCTCTGCGGGGGCGACCTCCGCCGGCAGCGACGCGACGGCAGCGCCGGCGGCGGATTTCCCGGTCACTGCCCCGGCGGCCTATCCGGTCTTCTATCGCACCTACAGCCGCAAGACCGCGAGCGGCGGTCGGGAGAGCTGGCACGAGGTGGCTGAGCGCAACCTGGAGGGACTGCGGGTGCTCGGCTCCCTCGACGCCTCCGAGGTGGAGCTGCTCCGACGCATGCAGCGCCACCAGATGGCCCTGCCCTCCGGCCGCTGGCTGTGGATCGGCGGCACCGAATGGATCGAGCAATCCGAGAACTTCTCCGGGGCCTACAACTGCACCTCCACCAATCTGGTGGACTGGAAAGCCTTCGCCCTGATGATGGATCTGGCGATGATGGGCTGCGGCACCGGCGCCATCATCGAGCCCCACCTGATCAGCCGGCTGCCGAAGGTGCGCAACACCCTCGTCATCGACGGCGTCACCGACATCGGCCTGACACCGATCGGCTCCCGCCAGCAGCAGACCAGCCACACGATCGAGGGCCATCACGTCAGCGTCCGCGTCGGCGACACCCGCGCCGGCTGGGTGGAGAGCTACCGGCTGCTGCTCAACCTCTGCAGCGACGAGCGCTTCGACGGTCCTGTTCATGTTTCGGTCGACCTGTCGGACGTGCGGCCGGTGGGGGAAACCCTCAAGGGCTTCGGCGGCATGGCCAATCCGGTCAAGCTGAAGGATCTCTATGGCCGCGTCGCCCAGATCCTCAACAAGGCCCGGGGCCGCCAGCTCACCTCGGTGGAGTGCTGCCTGCTGATCGATGAGGCGGCGGTCACGATCGTGGCCGGCAACATCCGCCGCAGCGCCGGCATGCGCCAGTTCTGCGCCGATGACGATTCCGCCCTCGGTGCCAAGGAAAACCTCTGGCAGCAGGACGAGCAGGGCAACTGGCGCATCGATCCCGAGCGGGATGCCCTGCGCATGGCCAACCACACCCGGGTGTTCCATGTGCGCCCCAGCCGCGAGGTGGTGCTGGAAGCGGTCACCAAGCAGTTCCAGTCGGGGGAGGGGGCGATCCAGTTCGCTCCCGAGGCCATCGCCCGCTCCAACGCCGACCTGCTCACAACCCCGGCGCTGCGCACCGAGTTCATCGGCATCTACTGCGACCAGGGACGGGAGGAAGCCGGCCGCTGGCTGCAGTTGCACCATCCCGGGATCGGCGCCGACGAGCTCGAACATCGGCTCGGTCGCTACGGCCTCAATCCCTGCGGCGAGATTCTCGGTGCCGATTTCCACTGCAACCTGGCGGAGATCCACCTCAACCGGATCGACCCGGCCGACCACCAGGCCCAGGAGGACGCCTTCCGGGCCGGGGGGCTGGCGGTGGCCTGCCTGCTGAACCACCGCTTCGAGGTGGAGCGCTACCGCCGCAGCCGGGCCTGGGATCCGATCGTGGGGGTCAGCTTCACGGGCCTGTTCGACTTCTTCGTCCACGCCTTCGGCACCCCCTGGCTGCAGTGGTGGGAGGCGGGTCGTCCCGACAGCGAGGAGGGCCGGGCGTTCCGCCAGCAGGAGGCGGCCTACCTGTCCCGCTGGAAGGACTGGGTGCACCAGGCGGTGTGGGATTACTGCGACCGCCACGGCATGCGCCGTCCCAACCGCTGCACCACCGTCCAGCCGGCGGGCACCAAGAGCCTGCTCACCGGCGCCAGCCCCGGCTGGCATCCCCCCAAGGCCCAGCGCTTCATCCGCCGCATCACCTTCCGCAAGAACGATCCGGTGGCCCTGGCCTGCATGGAGTACGGCTACGCGATCGTTCCCTCCCAGTCCGACAAGGATGAACAGGGGCGGCTGCTGAATGATCCCTTCGATCCGCGCTGCACCGAATGGCTGGTGGAGATCCCCACTGAGGTGAGCTGGGCCAACCTGCCCGGGGCCGACCGGGTGGAGATCAACAACTTCTCGGCCCTGGCTCAGTTCGACTTTTACATGCAGGTGCAGCGGCACTACACCACCCACAACACCTCGGCGACGGTGGAATTCCGCGAGCACGAGATTGAGCCCCTGGCCGCCGCAATCCACCACGCCATCGAGAACGGGGAGGGCTACATCTCGGCCGCGCTCCTGGCCCGTTTCGATGCCAACGCCACCTTCCCGCGGCTGCCCTTCGAGCCGATCGATCAGGCCACCTACACCCGGATGGTGGCGGAGGTCGAGCAGCGGCGCGTCTGCGGCGATTTCTTCCTCGCCCTGCAGAAGTACGACCGCGGCGAGCTGGTCGAAGCCGGCCCGGCCGGTTGCGATTCCGACAAGTGCCTGCTGCCGCTCGCCAAGCCTGAGTCCTGAGCCTTCGCCGGCGGCCCACCGGCCGCCGGCGTTGGTGGTAAGGCCGCCCCCTACTCGGCGGTGGCGGTCAGGGTACTGATCTCCCGGTGGCTGAGGGGATCGCCGGGATCGATCACCACGAGGCGATCGCGTCCGCCGTTCTTGGCCATCAGCAGGGCCTTGTCGGCCCGGCGGAAGGTGGCGTCGTAGTTCTCTTCGGCTTTGTGCTCGGTCAGGCCCATGCTGGCGGTGAGCTTCAGCTCCATGTCGTCGATCGAGACGCGCATGCTGCGGATGTTGGCCAGCATGCGCTTGGCCACGCCCTCGGCCGTGGCGAGATCGGCATCAATCAGCAGGGCCAGGAATTCCTCCCCACCCCAGCGGGCGATGATGTCGTAGTGGCGGAGACTGCCGGAGAGGGCCTTGACGAAATCCACCAGCATCAGATCGCCGGTGGCGTGGCCATATTCGTCGTTGATCAACTTGAAGTGGTCTACATCCAGGATGATCATCGAATAGGTGGAGCCATGCCTGCTAGCCCGCTGATCCTCCTCAAGACAGCGTTCCGCCATGAAGCGACGATTGGAGATCCCCGTCAGGGCGTCATGGGTTGAGGCTTCGAACAGGGTGAGGTTCACCTCCTTGAGTGAGGCCTGATAAAGGTCGGAGATGCGCACCACGCGTTTGATCTGGCGCAGCTGCTTCTCATAGCGATTCGTGAGGCTGCGGTTGCTCTCCAGAACGTGGGATTGATAGAGATCGGAGATATCGGCCACCCGTTCCAGGCGGTCCACCTGCTCTTCGATGCGGTGCCACAATCTGGCCAGCAGGTTTCGGACCGGATCATTGTCGTAGCGCTGGTCAGCCAGGACGGCCATGACTTTCTGTTCCAGCTGATCGTCAGATTTGGGGCCGGAAGTCTCGGGCATGTCAGGCGTTGATGGAAAGGATCAGGAATGGAAAGGTGTAATCTTCCTTGAACTCGGAACCCAGCTCGGCGGATCGGGGGTTTCGGTCATCGAACATCCACTGGACCAGCACCTCCTTGCCTTCATCAAAAGACGTCTGGAGCAGATCAAAGATGTCGATCATGAAGCGAATGCTGCTGGTGTTGAGATAGTTGAGATGCAGCTCGAGGGTCAGGGATTGGTTGGCGGTGGACAGATAGGACTCAATCCACTGAATCAGCTGGTCGTAGAGCTCAAACGAATTCTCAGGATAGGACTCCCCGCTCATCACCACCACGCCGGCCTTCCAGTCCGCACGGATCGAAGGGCTGGACTGGGAGCCCGGCACTGACAGGTTCAGTTCTTCGCTGCTGCTCATGGGATCAGATGATGGCCCGAAGGCTGAAGAAGGCGCGACCGGGCTCAAGGGGGTCAAGGGAGGCCTCCATGGGTTGGCTCGAACGCCTGGCAATCTCAATGAGACCCAGGCCGGCGCCCTGGCCCGGGGTCTGGGAGTGGGGCTGGCGCAGCTGCTGTTTGTAGAGCACCTTCAGCTGGGGCTTGTCGCAGGCGGCGAGTTCGTGGATCCGCTTCAGCAGGGCCTTTCCATCCTCCATCTCAACGAGGTTACCTGCACAGACGGCGTAATGGCCAGCCTCGGCGGCCGCAATCACGACCGTGGCGGAGGACTCGGCATCGCTGAAGCCATGGCTGGTGGCATAATTCCTGATATTCTGACTCATTTCGATATACACACTGAACACATCCATCACTTCCAGTTCGGGCGCGTGATGGGACTCGATGTGTTCCTTGAGGGCTGAACCGATCTCGCCGATCAGGGTGGTGGAGATCGGTCCATTGAAACAGATGAGGATCCGATAATCACTGAAGAACTCCCTCAGGGACATCAGACTGGTGGTGGTGATCGTCATCGCTTCAGCTCCGAGATGCGCCCTTGCGTCGGGTTGGCGAGCCAGGAGAAGGGTTTGCTGAATAGGGTCGCATGGGACATCAGTCGGGCCTCTAGGAGAAACGGAAGGAAAGGATCGTGATGTCATCCCGTTGGGGATGGCTGCCGCGAAACTGCTCAAGGGCATCGGCCAGGGCCTGGCGCTGCTGCTCCAGTGGCTGGCGGGCCAGCCCGATCAGCCATTCCTTGAATTGCTGGGTGCCGAGGGAAAAGCCGTTGTCACCACCTGACTGGTCCAGCAGGCCGTCGGTGGTGAGGTAGTAGGTGCAGTCCGGCAGCAAGGGAACATCGTGGTCGGTGTAGGAGCCGACCCGTTGGTCGCAGATGGCCCGATGGTCTCCCCTGAGCATGTGCATGATTTGCCCATCACTCCAATAGAGACTGATCTTTGCCCCCGAGAATCTAAGTGTCCTGGCTTCGAAGTCAAGCCGAACCAGCCCGATGTCCATGCTGGTGGCGATCGACCTGCTCATCCTGGCGCCATGCAGCAGGGTGCGCATCGCGGTGTCGGTGCAGCTCAGGATGGCCGCCGGTGAGGTGATGCCCACCTCCATGATCGAGCGATCGATCCCCGCCCTGGCGAGCATCGTCATCATCGCTCCGGAAACGCCGTGGCCGGCGCAGTCGGCCACACCGGCCAGGCAGTGACCGCCTTCCGAGTGGAAGATGTAGTAGTCACCACCAACCGTATCCCGTGGCAGCCAGAGGATGAAATAGTCGTTGCCGAAGGTTTCCTGCAGCTGGCGGTCCGGAAGGATCGAGCGCTGCAGCAGCCCCGCATAGTTGATGGAGGACTCGATCTGGCGGTTCGCTTCCAGCAGTTGACGGTTGCTGGCCTCACCGGCGATCAGCGCCTGCCGCATCTTGGTGAGCACGATGTTGAAGGCCTTGGCCAGCCTGGAGATCTCATCGTTGCTCCGGATCGTCAGCAGACTGGTCATGTCGTCGCTCTCGATCGCGCTGGCCTCCCTGACCAGTCGGGCGATCGGCAGGATGATGCGTCTGGCAATGATCTGATAGGAGATGATCGCCAGGATGACCAGCAGCAGGGTCAGAATCAAGGAGACATAGATCTCCGCTGACCGGCTGCCGGGAACCCGCAGCAGCTGAATGCCGGCGATGACCAAGTACAGAAGAACCAGACCATTGACAATCGCAATCAGCGTGAAGACCTGCTGAATCGACGCCTCCGGTGGCCGTGACGGAGGCTGTCCTCCCCGTGGTTTCCGGGGCCCGAAACGCACCCTGAGACGCCGACTGAGGCGCTGCACCGGCCCGCCGTCAACGGGGCGCTCGACGGGGATGGTCATCGCCTGGGGGTTCTTCGGACCCATGCTGGCCTGCAGGGTGTCGGGCAATCCGGAGCATGCTGCTGGGGCCATTCTGAGCCGAACATCCCTGCCGCGCCGTCTTCATCACCACGCCCGGCCATGGGCCTGGGCATCAACAGTCGGTCAGAATGGGTCATCGCCTTACCTTCTTCATGCCCCCTCGCCTGCGCATCGCCACCGGCCTGCTGGCGATGCTGCCGGTGGCTGCGGCGGCGGACCGGCTCCACTGGGGGGATGGGGTCGTCTTCGTCGCCTCGATCCTGTCGATCATTCCACTGGCGATCCTGCTCAGCACCGCCACCGAGGAGCTCTCCCTCACCCTCGGGCCCTCGATCGGCGCCCTGCTGAATGCCCTGTTCGGCAATGCCACCGAACTGATCATCGCCCTGGCGGCCCTGCGGGCCGGCCTGGTGGACATCGTCAAGGCCAGCATCACGGGCACGGTGATGGCCAATCTGCTGCTGGCCCTCGGCCTGTCGATGCTGGTCGGTGGGATCGGCCGCAGCGAGCAGCGCTTCCAGCCGGTGGTGGCACGGGTGAACGGCTCGGCCATGACCCTGGCCGTCCTGGCGATCCTGATCCCGAGCCTGCGGGGCATGGTGGGCGATGGCGCCGGGGGCCTTGACGCGGGCGCCGCCGAGTCCTTTTCCCTGTTCGTGGCCTGGGTGCTGCTGGCCGTCTACGGCCTGACGCTGCTGTTTTCCCTGAAGACTCACCGCACCCTCTATGCGGTGGCGGAGGTCGAGCTGGGAGTGGAGGGCGGGGAGCCGGCCCATGGTGAAGGCAGCGGCCCCAAGCCGCCCCTGCTCCCCTGGGTTGCGGTCCTGCTGGCGGCCACCGTCGGCCTGGCCTACGCCTCCGAGCTGTTCGTCGGCGTGGTGGAGACCGTCACCGAGTCCCTGGGCCTCTCGGCCCTGTTCACCGGCGTGGTCCTGCTTCCCCTGCTGGGCGGCGCGGCGGAATACCTCACCGCGGTGAGCATGGCCCGCAAGGACAAGATGGACCTGGCGGTGTCGGTGGCCCTGGGCTCCACCCTGCTGGTGGGGTTGCTGGTGGTGCCGGTGCTGCTGCTGGTGGCTCCCTTGCTCGGCCATCCCCTCGACCTCAGCTTCAACGTCTATGAGCTGGTGGCGGTGGCGACCGCGGTGCTGGTGAGCAATCTGGTCAGCCTCGACGGCCGCTCCGACTGGCTGGAGGGGGTGCTGCTGCTGGCGGCCTACGCCATCCTGGCGGCCGGCTTCTTCTTTCAGGGCAACACCGTTCCATGAGCACGAAGCCGGACGACCGTCCGCTGACCGCCCCCGCCTCCGCCCCGCCCCCCGCCCTGCGCTCCGGTGGTCTCTGGACCCGCCTGCGCCATGGAGCCGGCCTGCAGCTGCTGCTCACCCTCCTGGTCCTGCAGGCGGCCCTGATCCTGGGCCTGGCCTGGCTGGCTCTGCCGGCGGCCCTGCTGGTCGCGGTCCTGGCCCTGCGGCAGCTGCTGCCGCCCCTCTGGCAGCTCCTGGCCCGCCAGCTGGAGGAACCCCCCACGGTTCGGCTGCTGGCGCTGGTGTCCATGGTGCTGGCGCTGCTGTCGATCCCCCTGGCGCTGGGCTGGTTCGACCCGTTGCTGGCGATCTACCGCAACGGCGACTGGGAGGCGATCGGCGCCTTCGGCGAAGGCGTCATCGGGGCCATCGGCCAGATCCTCGTGGCCCTGGTGGCCCTGATGATCGCCTGGCGCCAGGTGATGGTGGACCAGCGGCTCACCACCCAGCAGAACCGCATCACCCAGGCCCAGACCATCGACAGCTTCATCCACGGCATCTCCGAGCTGATCAGCGACGAGGAGGGGCTGCTGGAGGACTGGCCCCTGGAGCGGATGCTGGCGGAGGGGCGCCTGGCCGCCGTCCTGAGCAGCATCGACGGCGACGGCAAGGCCCGCATCCTGCGCTTTCTCTCCCACGCCCGGCTGCTCACGCCCCTGCGCCGGGACCAGCGGCTGGGGCGCGCCATCCTTGACGGCGAGGGCAGCTACGAGGAGGACCGGCCGCGGGGCGTCCCGGTGATCCGCCTGCAGAGCATGCTGCGGGGGGCCGACCTCGCCGGCACCGACCTGCGGGCCATTGACTTCAACGGTGCCGACCTCTCCGGTGCCGACCTCTCCGGCGCCGATCTGGCGGAGGCGAATCTCTCACGCGTCAATCTGGCCGGCGCCAACCTGCAGGGGGCGTCCCTTCAGGGCACCCGCTTCTTCTACGGCGACCCCTTGGAGGCCACCCCGCCCCAGCCCCAGCAGCCGCCGGACCACGTCGGCGGTGCCGGCACCGGCGCCCTGGTGGAGAACGTCAATCTGTCGGGGGTGCGCCAGCTGGATCCGGCCAGCCGGACCTACCTGGCGGCCTGGAGCGGGGTCCGCTCCCGGCAGACCATCCCCGGCGGCTGCAAGGGGCTTCCCAGCCGGCTGTAGGCGCCGCCCGCCCCTCCATGGGAGCATGGCGTGGCTTCCGACAGGGTCGGCAGGCCGTCCAGCCTGGAGGGGTGGTCGAGTGGTTGATGGCTCCGGTCTTGAAAACCGGCGAATCGCAAGATTCCGTGGGTTCGAATCCCACCCCCTCCGTTCCTTCCTGCCCTGACCGCCCTTGGGCGACTCAGAGCCCCTCGGCCCGGCAGGCCTGCCGGCGCAGCCGCTCCAGGCGCTCCAGCAGCGATTCGTTGCTCATCCGGTTGTTGAGCCGCTCCGCCAGCAGCGGGAAGGCCATGGGCCCGGGGCGGGGCGGGTGCCGCTCCAGCCACTCGCTCCCCTGCAGCCGCTCCAGGGTGCCGATCAGCCGACCGAGGTCGAGCTGCTCCTCCAGCACCTCGCCGCGGGCCTGGGCCAGCAGCAGATTGCCGGGTTCATGGCGCTGGAAGACATCGAACAGCAGGGCGGCGCTGATCTGCAGCTGGCCGCCGGAGCGGGCCTGGCCGGGGTAGCCGTTGAGCACCAGGCCGCTCACCTGGGCGATGGAGCGGAAGCGGCGGCGGCAGAGCTCCGAGAGGTTCACGGCCCGCTCCAGGTCCTCCAGCAGCCCGGCGGGATCCAGCAGGCTCCCGGCGTGCTGAGCGAGCAGCTCCTCGAAGGGGTAGCCGCGGGGGGCGAGCAGCTCGAAGCCGTAGTCGTTCACCGACACCGTGAAGGTGCCGGGGTGGTGCCGGGCCAGCCGCCACGACCACAGGAAGCCGAGGCCCTCGTGCACGAAGCGGCCCTCGAAGGGGTAGGCGTAGAGATGGCTGCCCTCCCGGGTGTGGCACAGCTCCACTAGAAACTGGTGCGTGCGGGGCAGCGCGGAGAGCTGCACCTGGCGCTCCAGCAGGGGCTCCAGGGCCCGCAGCTCGGCGGTGTCCAGGTCGAAACCCGATTCGCCGTCGAGGGCGCGGGCACAGCGGTCGACCTCCCGGCGCAGGTGGGCGCTGAGCAGGTCGGAAAGGGCCATCTGGCCGCCGCCCCAGGCGGGCACCGTGGCGCTGCGGCGCGTGGTGGCCTTCACCATCGCCGTCATCTCCCGCAGCCGCACGAACTCCAGCTGGCGGCCGGCGAAGAAGAACACATCCCCCGGCTTGAGCCGGCCGACGAAGGCTTCCTCCACATGGCCCAGCACGGCGCCGCGCACGAAGCGCACGGTCACGGCCCGATCGGCGCTGATCGTGCCGATGTTGAGACGGTGCAGGCGGGCGATGGCCGGCTCCCGCACCACGTAGCGCCAGGGCCCGTCCGCTTGCGCTCCGGCAGCCGGCTCCCGCTCCAGCTTGCGGTAGCGCGGGTAGGCCCCCAGGCAGTCGCCGCCGTTCTCGAGAAAACGCAGACACCAGTCCCAGCGACGGCGCTCCAGGTGGCGGTAGCTCCAGGTGCGCCGCACCGCCGCCAGGGTGGCCTCGGGCTCGAAGCCCGGACCGCAGGCCAGGGACACCAGGTGCTGGAGCAGCACATCGAGCGGCTCCGCGGGCGGGCGGCGGTGCTCCACCAGCCCCTCCCCCAGCCCCCGGCGCATGGCCGACACCTCCAGCAGCTCCAGGGCGTTGGTGGGCATGAACAGCACCTGGGCCGTGCCGCCAGGCTGATGGGCCGAGCGGCCGGCCCGCTGCAGCAGCCGGGCCAGGTTCTTGGCGCTGCCGATCTGCACCACCCGCTCCACCGGCTGGAAGTCGACCCCCAGATCGAGGGAGCTGGTGCACACCACCCAGCGGATCGCCGCCGCCTTCACCCCCGCCTCGATGGCCTCGCGCTGGGCCCGATCAATGGCGCTGTGGTGCAGGGCCAGGGCCCCGTCCATCTCGGGGCAGGCGAAGCGCAGGCACTGGTGCCAGCGCTCGGCCTGGTTGCGGGTGTTGGTGAACAGCAGGGTGGAGACGGCCGGGTCCAGGGCGGCCACCAGCTCCTCGTACATGCGCAGCCCCAGGTGGCCGGCCCAGGGGAAGCCGTCGATCGTGTCGGGCAGCAGGCTGCGGATCTGCGTATCCCGCCGGATGCGGGCGGTGATGATCCGCAGCTCGCCGTCCACCCCCACCGCGGCCCGGGCCGCCTCCTCCAGGTTGCCGATGGTGGCGCTGATCGCCCAGGTGCGCAGGGCGGGCCGCCGGCCCCGCAGCCAGCTCAGGCAGAGCTCGGTCTGGGAGCCGCGCTTGCTGCCCATCAGCTCGTGCCACTCGTCGATCACCACCGCCTCCAGATCGGCGAACAGGGCCTCGGCCCGGGGCCCGGCCAGCAGCAGGGAGAGGGATTCGGGGGTGGTGATCAGGATCTGGGGCGGGGCCTTGAGCTGTTTGCCCCGCTCATGGCTGCTGGTGTCGCCGTTGCGCAGGCCCACCCGCAGGGGCCAGCCCATGGCCTCGATCGGCTCCCGGATCGCCAGCAGCAGGTCCCGGCTCAGGGCCCGCAGGGGCGTCAGCACCAGCAGCCGCAGGCCGCCCTCCGGCCCGGCGGCCCCGCTCTCGCTGAGCATGGCGGCGATCGGCCCCATCACGGCGGCGTAGGTCTTCCCCGAGCCGGTGGGCACCTGGATCAGGCCGCTGGCCCCCTCCAGGTAGGCGCGCCAGCACTGGCGCTGAAACGGCATCGGCCGCCAGCCGCGGCTGGTGAACCAGGCCTCGATCGGCCGCAGCGCCGCCGCGGGGGAAGGGGTCAAGGGGTCGCGGGGCGGGGACGGCTCAGGTGGAGAGCACCGCCACCACCACGGCGGCGATCGCCAGGATTACGGCCCCCAGCACCACCCCGGCGGCGATGTTGCCGCGGCGGATCTCGGCCCGGTAATCGATCGGGGAGAGGCGATCGAAGAGCAGGAGCCCGAGATAGATGAGGATGATGCCCAGAAAGGTCCAGCCGACCATCAGCAGCATCTGGAGCAGTGGTTTGACCATCCCCGCATCGCAAAGCCGGCCCCACCGTAGGGACACCCCGGAGGCCGCCCGCTGATGGGGCCGTCTTCCCCGGGCGGACAGCGGGATCCGGCTTTGCTGCTCTGGCCGCTGGCCAGCCTGCTGCTGCCGCTGCTGCCGTTGCTGGTGCTGGCGGTCTCGGCGCTGGAGTGGCCCCGACGGCTGGTGATGGTGGTGCCCGAAGGCCAAAGGGTGCTCAGCGCACCCTTCGAGCTGCGGGACGGCTGGCTGGGCAGCCCCCGGCTGACGCTGGCGGCCGAGATCCCCCCCAACAGCAGCGTCGAGCTGAATGTGGCCCTGCTCGATGGCGGCGGCCGCACCGTGCTGAGCCTCACCAAGGACGGCTGGCGGGCCAGCGGCACCTGGGCGGAGGAGGGGGAGAGCGGCACCTGGGAGGAGGGCGACGCGGGGCTGGCGCTGGCCATGCGCCCGGGCCGGAGCGGACGCTTCCAGCTGGCGGTGCAGCTGCAGGATCTGCTCGATGATGCGGGCCGTCCCCTGCCGAATCCGGTCGTGGTGCGCGGCAGCGTCCGCAACCACAGCGTCGACGTCCCCCTGCTGCTGTTCACCGCCGTGGTGACGTGGGCAACGGCGTTGGTGCTGCTCAAGGCCTGCTATGGCGTCGGCCGGGGCCGCTGGGTCCGGCGCAGTGACGATGGCATCGCCGCGATCCGCTGTGACGCCGGTGGCCCGGGCCTGGTGCGGGTGGGGGTGGTGGCGCGCTGGGAGCTGCCCCACGACGATCCGCCCCTGGGCCAGCCCCCGGTCACCGCCGCCCTGGAGCTGCGGGTCTGCGATGCCCTGGGGCGCCCCCGCCTCCAGCACCGGCAGACGCTGGCCGTGGCCCACCACTCCAGCGATGGCGACCACTGGCTCTCGGCCCGCCACGTGCTCCATCTGCGGCTGCCGGAGCCGGGCAGCCATCGCTTCCGCGTGCAGCTGCCCGAGACCTTCCGCGCCGACGGCGACCTCTGGGAGATCGAATGGCTGCGGCTCACCGTGGAGGACGGACTGCGGACGCCCCGTCCGGTCCCGGTGCTGTCCTTGGAAGTGCCGCTGGAGGGTCGTTGAGGTGATGGATGAGCGCGCGGTGCTGATGGTGCTGGCCGTGACCGTGATGGCCGCCGGCACCCTGACGGCCATCACCCGTCCCGGCCTCTGGCGCCTCGGCCAGGAGGGCACCCCTGCCGCCTCCAGCGGCGTCCGCTACGGCGGCAGCTACCGCTCCGGCCGCTGGGTGACGGCGACGCCCCGCCGGCAGGACTGGTCGGGCTTCCGGGGACGCGGACCGGGCACGGCCAAATGACGGCCTGCAGCCTGCCGGCCCTCAGCCCCCTGCAGGTGCGGGTGCTGCTGGCGGCAGCAGCCCTCTCCTCCAGCGTCAGCCTGGTGCTGGAGCTGATGCTGATCACCCAGGCCAGCTATCTGCTCGGCGACCACGCCCTGGCCACCGGCGTCGTGGTGGGCACCTTCCTGGCCGCCATGGGACTGGGGGCCTGGCTGAGCCAGTTCCTGGCCACCGGGCCCGACCCGGGCCTGGCCCTGCTGCAATGGTTTCTGGGGGTCGAACTGGCCCTGGCGCCTCTGTGCCTGCTGGCGCCCCTGGGCCTGTTCGCCCTGTTCCGGCTGGGGGGGCCGGTGTGGCTGGCTCTGGTGGTGTTCACCGTGCTGGTGGGGGCGCTCGGCGGCATGGAAGTGCCGCTGCTGACCCGGCTGCTGGAGTGCGGCCAGCAGCTGCGCGTCGCCCTGGCCCGGGTGCTGGCCCTCGATTACCTGGGCGCCCTGGTGGGGGCCCTGCTGTTTCCCCTGGTGCTGCTCCCCTGGCTGGGCCTGCTGCCCACCGCCGGCTGGCTGGCCCTGATGCCCCTGGTCAGCTGCGTGGTCATCGCCGCCGTGTTCCCGGTGGGGCGGCTCTGGCGCCGCACGATCGCCGTCGCCGTGCCCGTGGTCGCCCTGGCCGGCCTGGGGCTGGTCCCCCTCGGCGACCGGATCGAGGACGGCCTTTACGAGGATCCGGTGGTGAGCCGACTCCAGAGCCGTCACCAGCGCATCGTGCTCACCCGCCGCCGCGATGACCTGCGGCTGTTCCTCGACGGCCAGCTGCAGTTCTCCAGCCTCGACGAATACCGCTACCACGAGGCCCTGGTGCATCCGGCCATGGCCTGGCACGGCCGGCCGGCCCGGGTGCTGCTGCTGGGGGCGGGCGATGGTCTGGCCCTGCGGGAGGTGCTGCGCTGGCCCGCGGTGCGTCAGGTGGATGTGCTGGAACTCGACCCGGCCGTGGCCCGGCTGGCCCGGGAACAGCCGTTCCTGCGGCGCCTGAACGGCGCCAGCCTGGAGGACGGGCGGGTACGGCTGGTGATCGGCGATGCCTTCGATCGGGTGCGACAACTGCAGGGCACCTATGACGTGATCATCGCCGACTTCCCCGACCCGGCGACCCCGGCCCTGGCCCGTCTCTACAGCGTCACCTTCTACGGGCGGCTGCTGCGCCGGCTCGCCCCCGACGGTCTGCTGGTCACCCAGGCCTCGACACCCTTCTTCAGCCCCAGGGTGCTGGCTTCGATCCAGGCCACCCTGGCCGAGCTGCGGCTGACCACCCGCCCCTACGGCGTGGATGTGCCCAGCTTCGGGCCCTGGGGTTTCGTGATGGCCCACCGCGGCCCGCCGCGGCCGGCTCCGGCCGTGCTCCCCTTCCAGGGCCGCTGGATTGACCAGGGGCAGCTGGAGCGTCTCTTTCCCCTCAGCCGGGATCTGGCCCTGCCGCCGGGGGAACGGGTGCTGCCGAACCGGCTGCACCGACCGGTGCTGGCCGACTACCAGCGCCAGGGGCGATGGCGCGCCAACTGACCGGCAGCGGCCCTGCCATCGGCACGGGCGCCGGATGGCGGTGTCCATAAGCTGGGCCCGCCGGCCTGGATGCTCCGGCCCCCGAGCGCCCCGATGGCCGTCTGGCTTCTCCTGCTGCTGCTGCTGCTTGCCGCCGTCGCCCTGTTGCTCTTGCGGCGGGCCCGCCTGCGCCGCCGTGCCCCGCAGCTGCAGGGCCGCACCCTGTTCAACCTGACCACCGGCGACATCGTCCAGCACGACGGCCGTGACTGGGTGGTGGAGGACCGGCTGCTTTACGACGACGACGGCTTCCAGTGGCTGGAGTACCTGCTGCGGGACGGGACCGAGGGCCGCTGGCTGAGCGTCTGCGAGGACGACTGGCTGGAGGTGAGCTGGCTGGAGGACGTCCCGGCCGCCGAGCTGGAGGGTCTCACCGCTGAGTTTCCCGACCACGTCCGCTGCCGCGGCCAGCTGTATCACTTGAAGGAGTCGGGCCGGGCCTCGGTGACGGCCGCCGCCCGGGTGATGAACCGGCGGCTGACGGGCTGCCGCTACGGCGATTACGAGGGGGCCGATGGCCGGGTGTTGTCCCTGGAGCGCTGGGAGGAGGGTGATGATCCCGGACCGCCCGAGCTGAGCCTGGGCCGTCGCATCGACCCGGCGGCACCGCTGCTGCTGCCCGGGGATGGCCGCTCGGTTTACCGCTGAACGGCTGATCGCTGAGTGGTTGATCGCGGCGCGCCTGATGGCAGAGCCGGCTCCTCCAGCAGGGCCAGGGCGCTGGTCAGGCTGTCGGCGGAGTCAGGGGTGCGATCGCGGCGCCAGCGCACGATGCGGGGAAAACGCACGGCCAGGCCGCTGCGGTGGCGGGAGGAGCGCCGCAGGCCCTCGAAGCCCAGGGTGAAGACCTGCAGCGGTTCGACGGCCCGCACCGGACCGAAGCGCTCGGTGGTGTGGCGGCGGATCCAGCGGTCCAGCTCGCTGATCTCGCTGTCGTCGAGGCCCGAATAGGCCTTGGCGAAGGTCACCAGGCGGCCCTCGCCGTCCCAGAGCCCGAAGGTGTAGTCGGTGTGGAGGTTGGCGCGGCGGCCGCTGCCGGCCTGGGCGTACAGCAGCACGGCATCCAGCTCCATCGGCTCCAGCTTGTGCTTCCACCACAGCCCGCGGCGCCGGCCGACGCCGTAGGCCGAATCGAGGGCCTTGAGCATCAGCCCTTCGGCGCCCACCGATCGGGCCTGTTGGCGCAGGGTTTCCAGCTCTTCCCAGCTCCCCAGCGGCAGCACCGGGGAGAGGCGCAGGAGCCCGGCGGCGGGGGTGGAGTCCGCCTCCGGCAGCTGCCGCACCAGATCCGCCAGGGCGGCGCGGCGCCGGTTCAGGGGCTCGGGGCGCAGGTCCTGGCCCCCCTGCTCCAGCAGGTCGTAGGCCACGAAGGCGGCGGGACACTCCCGTAGCAGGCCGGCGCCGGGTTTCTGGCGCCCCAGCCGCCGCTGCAGGGGGCCGAAGCCGGCCGGCTGGCTCGCCTCGGCCGGCCAGACGGTCAGCTCCCCATCCAGCACCGTGCCCTGCCCCAGCAACGCGGCGAGCCCCTCCAGCTCGGGGAAGCTGCCGTTGATCAGCTCCTCCCCCCGGCTCCAGAGAAAGGTCTGGTTGTCACGGCGGATCAGCTGGGCCCGGATCCCGTCCCACTTCCACTCCACCTGCCAGTCGGCGGGGTCGGTGGTAGCGAGGCGCTCTGGCTCCAAAGGGGAGGCCAGGCAGAAGGGATAGGGCCGGCTGATCGGGGCGGCGGCGCCGGCCTCCAGGGGCGCCAGCAGGGCCTCCATCGCCGCGGCGGAGGGTTCGAAACCGCCCATCAGCCGGTGGGCCAGTTCCGCCTCCTCGAGCCCTGCCACCTCCGCCAGTGCCCGGGTGACCAGGCCGCCGGCCACCCCCACCCGGAAGCCGCCGGTGAGCAGCTTGTTGAACAGAAAGACCTGCCCCTCGGGCAGGCCCGCCCAGATCTCCAGCACCGCCTCCGCCTGCGCCTCGCCCTCGAGGGAGGCCAGGGCCGGCAGCCGCGTCCCCATCCATGCGGCCAGGGGCAGCGCCAGGGGCGGGGCCGGCGGCAGGGCCAGCCGGGGCAGCAGCAGGGCGATGGTCTCAGCCGAGTCCCCCACCTGGGCGTGGCAGGAATCGAACAGCCATTCCGGCAGGCCGGAGCGCTCCAGAGCGATCTGCCGCAGCCGCCGGCCGGTGATCAGCCGCCGCCGCCGCTTGCCGAGCAGCAGGGCCAGGGCCCAGGCGCCGTCGGCCGGATCGGCAGCCCGGAAGAAACCGGCAAGGGCCGCCACCCGGGCCCGGGTGCCGGCGCTGTGCTCCAGTTCCCGGAACAGGTCGGCGAACGCCTGCATCGATCAGGCCGCCGGTGTTTCCGGCAGCCCCAGCTCCCGTCGCCAGTCCGCCAGGGGCCGCTCCCAGCCCTCTTCCAGCTTGAAGGTGATCAGACAGCGGGCCTCCAGGCCCATGGCGAAGCCCCGGGCCAGGGCGCGCAGCAGGGGTTCGAGGGGTTCGTCGTCCTGAAGGGTGCCGAGCAGGCCGCCGAAGATCAGCAGCACGGCCAGGGGCGAGCGCACCTGGGCCAGGTTGAAGGCCTGCAGCCCAAGCTCGCCGGGGCCGTCGATGCCGAAACCGGTGAGCACGTGGATGATGTCGTGGGTTTCCCGCAGCCGGTGGGTGATGTACTCCGCCGCTGTGGTGATGGGCCGCGGATCGATCAGGCTTTCAGGCGTCAGATTCAGGCGCTGCAACTGCTCGGCGTAGGTCCGTCCCAGGCTGCCCTCCGGCAGGGCCGCCAGAGCGGCCATGTCGATCGGCCCGGGCCGCCAGCCCTCCGCCACCAGGGCCGCCATGGCCGGGTTCTCCAGCAGGTGACGCTGCATCTGGGTGGCCAGGGGACTGCCCTGGAGGCTGCGCGCCACGCCGAAGACGCTCTCGAGCTGCGTGGGGTTCTTCAGGAAGGCGGCAAGGCCGGCCACCATCCGCAGCGACTGCAGGCGCCGGCTGAGGTTGAAGAGCATGGGAAAGGCTGCCGACGGGATGGTCGTTCAGTCTGAAGGGCCCGCTCAGAGGGCCATGACCCTGTGGCGGCCGGCGGCCTTGGCCGCGTACATGTTCCGGTCGGCCCGCTTGAGGAACAGATCCGCATCCTCCCCGGCGCCATGGAGGGCGACGCCGATGGAGCAGGAGGGAACGATGGTGTCGTCGTTCCACCCGAACGGCTCACCGATGCTCGCCTGCAGGGCTTCGGCGATGGCGATCCCAGCATCGAGGCTGTGGATCCCATCGAGCAGCACCAGAAACTCGTCGCCGCCGATCCGTCCGACCAGGTCACCCTGGCGGATGCGGCTGGTGATCCGTTCGGCCACCGTTCTGAGCACGGCATCGCCGCAGGCGTGGCCGTAGCGGTCGTTGATGCCCTTGAAGTCGTCGCAGTCACAGAACAGCAGGGCGAGCGGCTGGGCGCTGTAGGCCCGCTGGTCGAGCAGCCGCTGCCCCAGGCAACCGAGGATCGCCGCCCGGCTGCACAGGCCCGTGAGTGGATCGGTGTTGGCCCGCTGCAGCAGCAGGCGCTCCTCCATCACCTGCTGATCCACCGGCTGCAGGGTGATCACGTAGCCGTGGGCCAGTCGCAGGGTGTTCCCCACCTGCCCCACCTCATCGGCGGTGTCGAGCCCTGTGGTGTCGAGGTCGAGCCGATCCTCGTCGCTGAGGTTCCGGACGCTGAGCTGCACCCAGCTCCAGCCCCCTTCCGGATCGGTCAGCCGCAGACGCCCCTGGCGGATCGGACCGGAGTCCGCCAGCCACTGGGAGAGATCCACCGGCTCCGGTGGATCCTCGCTGGAAACGAACAGATCGCCAAAGCGCTGCCCGAGCCACTGGTTCTGCAGCCAGCCCGTCATCGGCTGCAGCGATGGCGACACCCAGATCACCCTCTGCAGCTGGTCCAGCAGCAGCATCACATCGACGATGTTGTCAGCCAGCAGCCGGTAGAGAGTGGCGGCATCGGCCAGGCTGCGGGCCGCGCTGACCTGCTCGGTGACATCGCGCCAGCGGACGGCGAGCGTGCCGCGATCGGGTGTGATCTCGATGGCGTGGAACAGGCCCGAGGGCTGATCCTCCTGCAGGAAGGCGACGCCCTGGACGACGGTGGGGATGGTGCGCATCGCTGCGTCCACATACAGATCCAGCCAACCGCTGGGGCGCACCTGGGGGGCGACCGTCAACAGCATCTGACCGATCAGGCTGTCGCGATCATGGGCCAGGAAGGTACAGGTGGCAGGGTTGGCATCGAGGATCTGAAAGTCCTCGATGCTGCCGTCGTGGCCGTGGACCGACTGCAGCAGCAGGAAGGAGTCACTGCCGGAGTCCACGGCTGCCCGCAGTAGCCTGAGTTGCTCCATCGGACTTGGCGTTCCGAAGCGATCCGGGTGTGGACTGGGGTGCGCGGCTGTCGGGGCCGGAGCGGACCGGAGCCGAAGCTGCGGTTGATCTCCCCGGGGCTCCTGCTCATGGAGCAGGGCCTCGAAGGCATCCAGTTCCAGGGGATGGCCACAGTGAAAACCCTGGAAGCAGTCGCAGCCGAGTTGCTGCAGCATCGCGTACTGCTCCTCCGTCTCCACCCCTTCCGCCGTGCACTGCATCCCCAGACCATGGGCCAGGGCGATCGTGGTGGCCACGATCGTCTGATCCACCGTCGAGGCTGTGATGTTGCGAACGAATGTGCGATCGACCTTCAATCGGTGGACGGGCAGGGACCGCAGGATCTCCAGTGAGGAATAACCGGTACCGAAGTTGTCGATCGCGATCCGGAACCCCTGGTCAGCCAGCCGTCGTACGTGTTCACTGACCAGCAGGGGGTTGCGGATCAAGGCCGTTTCGGTGATCTCCAGTTCCAGTTGCTCCGGTCGCAGTCCATGGTCGTCAAGGGCCTCGATCAGAGTGCTGACGAACCGCCGCTGCGGACGTTCCAGCTCCGTGGGGGAGACATTCAGTGCCATCCGCGGTGGATGCAGGCCAGCGGTCTGCCAGGCATGGATCTGCCGCAGGCTCTCGCGAAGGATCCATGGCCATAACTGCAGCATCAGTCCGCTCTCTTCGGCCAGTGGCAGAAACTGACTCGGGGGTATGGACACCTTCAGCTGATTCGTCCACCGCAACAGAATCTCCCCACCGACCAGGCCATGGTCCGGAGCCACCTGGGGTTGCACCTGAAGTCTGAACTCCTGCCGATCGATGGCCTGGGACAGCCTCGATCCCAGTGCCATTCTCTCCTGGATCCTACGGCTGATGGTGCTGGAGTAGGCACACAGCTGGTTCCGACCCATGGCCTTCGCCCGCATCAGGGCTGTGTTGGCACATTGAATCAGTGGCTTGCTGTCCTGGGCATGTTCCGGATAGCAGGCAAGGCCCACGCAAAAGGTGGGATTGAGGGGCAGATCCTCCAGCAACTGCGGTTCCTCGCTCCACCCCTCTTGCAGATGCCGTGCGGCCGCCATCGCGTCGCCGATGGAGCGGATGCCATCCTCGAGAATGATCAGGAACTGGTCGCTGCTCAACCGAGCCAGCCACTTCTGCTGTCCGGCGAGTTCGCGCAGCCGGTTGGCCATGGTCCGCAGCACCCGATCGCCCACATCGGAGCCGAACGAGTCGTTGATCTCCTCGAAACCGTCCACATCCAGGCTCAGGACGGCCAGCGACGCGTTGTAGCTGCGACCGTTCAGGCGTCGACCCAGCTCCTCGAGGGTGGCGATCTTGTTGGGCAGACCCGTGAGCGGGTCGAGCATCCGCTCGCCCGCCATCGCCTGAACCAGGGCCTGGGACTGGGTGACATCCCGGAGCGTTCCCACCATGCGTAGGGGCGCGCCGCTCTGGTCATAGCTGACGTACCCCAGGACCTCCACCATCCGCTCCGACCCATCCGCAAAGCCCAGCCGATGGCGGCTGCAGAGCCGGTCGCCACGGGCCACGGCCCGGCGCAGGTCCATGGTCCAGCGCAGGCGGTCATCGGGATGCACAAGGAGGCCATAGGCGGCCAGCGTGTGGCAGGCTTCGCCGTCCTGCCGGTGGCAGAGGTGCCGCATCTGCTCCGACCAGCGCATGCGGCCATCCGAGAAGCGCAGATCCCAGACACCGACGCCGCTGATCGATGTGCCTTCCTCCAGCAGACTGAGGAGATCCAGAAGCTCGGTTTCCCGATGGCGCTGCAGGGTTTCATCCTGCACGCAACTGACGATCAACTGCCGGCCGTCCACGACCAGGACGCCGTTGCTGACAACGACATCGAGGATGGAATCGTCACTGCGGCGGTGACGGGTGTGGAAGCGGCTGCTGCCCGTGGCGATCACCTCGACCCGTCGCGCCGCCACCCAGGCGGCGTCGTGATCGGGATCGGCCTGGATGGATTCCGGAGAGAGGGCGAAGAGCTGATCGGCGCTATAGCCGAGTCGCTCCTGAGCCAGCTGATTGCAGGCAATGAAGTTCCCCTTGACCGCATCGGACACGAGCAGCTCCGTGCCCGTGAGATCGGCGATCAGGCAGAAGTCGACCAGGCGACGTCGCAGGGGGTCATCAAGATCTTCGGTGAGACCTTCGGCGAGACTTCCGGCGAGGCCCCCGCTCAGACCGACGTCCCCCATGCCAGCGCCAGTACACAACAGTCGATGGTAGAAGCTGACTGCCCCTCGGATATGGTGAGGCCGCCTGTGTCCATGACCCCGGAGGGACTTGACAACGGGTCCGTTTTTTCCCTGTTGTCGGCTTCTTCGTCGGGGTCCTGTCCCGGCGGATCGGGAAAACCTGCGGAACCAACGATTCCAGCCCTTTGAGGTCATGTCATCCGGCCATCTTCGGTGCGGCGACGCAATGGCGAATCGGTTGATCCCGCCATCCGGGGTGTCAGTTTGCGGCCGGGATGTTGACGATTCTTGATGGTGCTCAGGTCACGCCGGCCGGGGGGCCGGCTGCTGGCGTTCCCTCCCTTTCCCCCTCCAGTTCCCCTTCCCCGTTCCGCTGCCCCTCGAAGGCCCGCCCCAGGGGCTCCGCCGCCAGACCCTGCTCCTCACGCAGGTAACGGGCCAGTCCGTCGCTGTTGCCGTGGGTCACGTACACCTGCCGGGCGCCGCAGTCCCGGACCGTGCGCAGCAGCCCGTCCCAGTCGGCGTGGTCGCTGAGGGCGAAGCCCCGCTCGAAGCCGCGCCGTCGCCGCGCCCCCCGCACCGCCATCCAGCCGCTGACGAAGCCGGTCTGGGGGTTCGGGAACCGCTTCATCCATGGCGAGCGGTGGGCCGAGGGCGGCGCCAGCACCAGGCGCCCGGCCAGTGAGGCGCTGCGGGGAAGCTCGCTGAGCGGCCGCGTCGGCGGCAGCACCACCCCCTGGCTGCGGTAAGGCTCCATCAGCGCCTGCACCGCCCCGTGCAGCAGCACCTCCTCCTCCACCCCCAACGCCGCCAGTTCCGCCAGCAGCCGCTGGGCCTTGCCGAAGGCGTAGGCGAACAGCAGCGACGGCCGCTGGGGTGCCCCGCGCCACCAGGCCACGATCTCGGCCGCCACCTGCCGGCCGGGCCGCCAGCGGTAGATCGGCAGGCCGAAGGTGGCCTCAGTGATCAGCACATCGGCGCCCACCGGCTGGAACGGCGTGCAGCTGGGGTCGGCATCGCGCTTGTAGTCGCCGCTGATCAGCCAGGTTTCACCGCCGGCCGTGATCCGGATCTGGGCCGATCCCAGCACATGCCCGGCCGGATGGAACGAGACCAGCGCCTCGCCGATGCGGCGCTCCTCGCCGTAGGCCACCCCCTCCAGGTCGATGCCGGCCCCCAGTCGCTGGCGCAGCACGGCCTCCCCCGGCCTGGCCGCCCAGTAGGCGCCGCTGCCGGGCCGGGCGTGGTCGGCGTGGCCATGGGTGATCAGGGCCCTGCCCACCGGCCGCCAGGGGTCGATCCAGGCCTGGGCCGCCGGGCAGTAGAGCCCCTGGGGGGTGAGCTGGAGCAGGCCGTCGGGCGGCAGGGCCATGGCGCGCCGGTGCCGCCGCAGGGGAAGGACGGCATCCTGGCGGCCAGGGCCCGTTGACGGCGGGTGGACTCGCCACTAGCCATGGGGCAGCCACCGCCACGGGCCCGATGTCACTCGACACCCATCGCGAGGAGCTGGAGGCCACCGCGGCGGCCCTGGCCCGGGCGGGCAGCGGCCTGCTGGCGGCGGACGAATCCACCGGCACGATCGGCAAGCGGTTCGCGGCGATCGGCCTCGAGAACAGCGAGGAGAACCGCCGCGCCTACCGCACCCTGCTGGCCACCACACCCGGTCTGGGGGCCTCGATCAGCGGCGTGATCCTGTACGAGGAAACCCTGTACCAGCCGGCCGCCCCCATCCCTGGCCGCCCGGCCGGCTCGATCCTCGATCTGTTCCTGGAGCAGGGGCTGGTGGTGGGAATCAAGCTGGATCTCGGGGTGGAGCCCCTGGCCGGTGGACTCCCTGGTGAGACCTGGTGTACAGGCCTGCGGGGGTTGCAGGAGCGGGCGGCACGGGCCTACGCCCGAGGTGCCCGTTTCGCCAAGTGGCGGGCGGTGCTGCGCATCAGCGCCGACGGCTGTCCTTCTGAGCTGTGCGTGCGTGAGAACGCCTGGGGGCTGGCCCGCTATGCCCGCACGGCCCAGGAGGAGGGCCTGGTCCCGATCGTCGAGCCCGAGATCCTGATGGATGGCGACCACGACATCCTCACCACCGCCGCGGTGCAGGAGTGGGTGCTGCGCAGCGTGTACGAGGCCCTGGGCCAGAACGGCGTGTTCCTGGAGGGCACCCTGCTCAAACCCTCGATGACGCTCCCCGGAGCCGGGGCTGCCGATCGATCCAGCTCCGAGCAGGTGGCGGCCTTCACGGTGCGCACCCTGCGCCGCAGCGTGCCTCCTGCCGTTCCGGCGATTCTGTTTCTCTCGGGGGGCCTGGGGGAGGAGGAGGCCAGCGTGCTGCTCTCGGCGATTCACGCCGCGGACCCGGAGGCTCCCTGGCACCTGGGCTTCTCCTACGGCCGGGCCCTGCAGCACTCCTGCCTCAGCCACTGGAAGGGAAGCGACACGGCGGCGGGCCAGGCGGCCCTGCTGGCACGCGCGAGGGCCAACGGCGCGGCGGCACGCGGGGCCTACGTGGCCGGCTCCGAACCTTCCGCCGATGGCGGCTCCCTGTTCGTGGCCAACTACAGCTACTGAGCTCCCACCGAGCCCCTGCCCCCGGGCCGGCCCCTCAGGCGCTCATCGCCAGCATGCGTTCGATCGGCACCAGGGCGCGCTGGCGGATCTCCTCGTCGAGCTCGATCGCCGGCGCCATGGTGTGGAGACACTGCCAAAGCTTCTCCAGGGTGTTCAGCCGCATGTAGGGGCAGGCGTTGCAGCTGCAGCCGTCGGCGCCCGGCACCTCGTGGAAGGTCTTCCCGGGGGCACGCTGACGCATCTGATGGAGGATGCCCGGCTCGGTGAGCACGACGAAGGAGGGGGCCGGGCTGGTCTGGGTGCGCTGCAGCAGCTTGCTGGTGGAGCCGATGAAGTCGGCAAGATCGAGCAGGTGCTGCTGACACTCCGGATGGGCGATCACCTCGGCCTCGGGGTGTTCCTGGCGCAGGCGCAGCAGGGCCTGCTCGCTGAAGGTCTCGTGGACGATGCAGCTGCCGGGCCAGAGGGTGAGCTCCCGGCCGCTCTGGCGGGCCACCCAGCGCCCCAGGTTCTGGTCGGGGGCGAACAGGATCGGGCGATCGGCCGGCAGCTGCTGCACCAGGTGAACCGCATTGCTGCTGGTGCAGATCAGGTCGCTCTGGGCTTTCACCGCCGCGGAGCAGTTGATGTAGCTCACCACGAGATGGTCGGGGTGGCGCTGGCGGAAGTCGGCGAAGGCGTCGGCGGGACAGGCGTCGGCGAGGCTGCAGCCGGCCTCCAGGTCGGGCAGCAGCACCGTGCGGCCGGGATTGAGGATCTTGGCGGTCTCCGCCATGAAGTGGACGCCGCAGAAGACGATCACCTCGGCGTCGGTGCTGGCGGCGCGGCGGGCGAGCTCAAGGGAGTCACCGATGAAATCGGCGCCGTCCTGGATGGCGTCGTCCTGGTAGTAGTGGGCCAGGATGATGGCGTTGCGCTCGGTCTTGAGCGTTTGGATCGCAGCGGCCAGCTCAGCACGGGGCGGACAGGCCTCAGGGCTGGGTTGGGGCGTGTGGGTCAGCGTCTGCGTGAAGACCAACCGATGCCCCTTCTCATGCACGATGATCCCACTCTAGGAAGCGGTCGGTATTGGCTGAGCTGAACATCGCCATCGCGGGGGATCTGCACGACCAGTGGGATCGCAGTGACCACGACGTGCTGGATCGGATCCGTCCGGATGCCCTGCTGCTGGTGGGTGACCTCAGCGACGGCAAGTGCCGCATCCCCGAACTGCTCGCCACCCTGGAGCTGCCGATCGCCTGCGTGCTCGGCAACCACGATGCCGGCAAGGACGGCAGCGGCCGCACCCTGCGCCGCCAGCTGGAGCTGCTCGGCGAGCGCCACTGCGGCTGGGGACTGAGGGAATTGCGGCCCCCGGGGCTGGCGGTGGTGGGCGCCCGTCCCGGCACCGCCGGCGGCGGCTTCCACCTCTCGAAGGCGGTGCGATCGGTCTATGGACCGGTGGGCCTGCAGGAGTCCGCCGAACGCATCAGCCGGGCGGCCCTGGCCGCCGATCCCGAGCTGCCGCTAATCCTGCTGGCCCATTCCGGCCCCAGCGGCCTGGGCACCCAGGTCGACGACCCCTGCGGCCGCGACTGGAAGGCCCCCGCCTGCGACTGGGGGGATCAGGATCTGGCCCTGGCGGCGGATCAGATCCGCCGCCGCCGCCCCCTGCCGCTGGTGGTGTTCGGCCACATGCACCACGCCCTCTGCCATCACCAGGGGGAACGGCTCAGCTTCCGACGCGACGCCCAGGGCACCGCCTTCCTCAACACCGCCTGCGTGCCCCGCCACGGCGTGGACCAGCAGGGCAGGGCCCTGCGTCACTTCAGCTGGGTGGTTTTCGCCGATGGCGACCTGCGCCACATCAGCCACCGCTGGTATGGCATTGATGGCGCCCTCCATTACGAGCAGACCCTCTGGACGGCGGCCCTGCCGGCGGCCGGGGTGCTGAGTCCTTGCTGATCCACGCCTGCGTCAGCAGCCATGGCTTCGGCCACGGCTCCCGCACGGCGTCGGTGCTCTGCGAACTGGCCGCCCTCCGGCCCGACTGGCGGCTGGTGGTCTCCACCGGGCTGCCGCCGGCGTTCCTGGAACTCTCCTTCGGTCCGGTGCCCTTCGAGCGGCGCCCCTGCCACTGGGACGTGGGGGTGATTCAGGCCGATGCCCTCGGAGCCGATGCCGCCGCCACCTTGACGGCCCTTGAGCGGCTGGAGGAGGAGCTGCCGGCGCAGGTGGAGCGCGAGGCCCGCTGGCTGGAGGCCCAGCGGCAGACGATTCTGGTGCTGGGGGACGTGCCCCCGGCGGCGGCCCTGCTGGCCCGGCGGTTGCGGGCGCCGCTCGTGTGGCTGGCCAGCTTCGGCTGGGACGCGATCCATGCCCCGATGGGCCCGGCCTTCGCTCCCTGGGTCGATCGGCACCGGCAGCTCTATGGCCAGGGCGATCTGCTGCTCCATTGCCCCCTCTCCCTGCCGATGGACTGGGGGGTGCCCAAGGTGCAGCTGGGCCTGACCAGTTCCCGGCCCCGGCTCGATGCCGAGCCGTTGGCCCGGAAGCTGGCCCTGCCGGCGGACCGGGAGCGGGTGGTGCTCATCAGCTTCGGGGGCCTGGGCATGGCCATCGATCCGGCGCTGCTGGCCCGCTGGCCCGAGCATGTGTTCATCGGACCGGAGCCGCTGCTGGCCACGGTGGCCAACGGCCGCTGCCTGCCGCAGGGGGTGCGCCCCCTCGACCTGATGCCCCTGGCCGGACGGCTGATCACCAAGCCCGGCTACAGCAGCTTCTGCGAGGCCCTCAGCCAGGGGGTGGGCATCCATCTGGTGCACCGGAGCGGCTTCGCGGAAGCGCCGGTGCTGGAGGAGGACCTGCGGAACCACGGCTGGCACCGGCTGCTCAGCCAGGAGGCCTTCCGACGGGGCGACTGGGAGCTGGACCAGCCCCTGGAGCCCCCCCGACGCGGCCCCCTGGCGGACGACGGGGCGGCCACCGCCGCCCGGACGCTCGTGTCCTGGCTGGAGGGACGATCAGCACTGCCTATGGGGCAGGGCTTCAGGATTTGATCATCTGTACAACGAATCCGGGAAAAATCAGTCCCTGGCTGTAATCGGAATGCGGAACGTCATTCTTGATACAAGTAGACAGTTGTTCGACCGTCACAAATAAGGAATCGATTCTGCTGATTTATCGGCAAATTACCGCCAACTCCCGGCGGCATGAAGTCATTTTCTCTGCCACGGGATCACTGGTTCTTCCTGTTGCCGTTCTCCAGAAGACCTGGTCTCACCAAGCACATCAAGCCGGCTGACTCTGTTGTCCCTGCAACAGATCTCCCCACACTTGTCCCTTCACGACCTCTCCTCTTGCCGAACCTTCAGCGCACCCCCCTGCTGCTCGCCATCGCCGGACTGGGTCTGAGCCTGGCCGGTCCTGTCAGGGCTGCGGAGGGCTCACCCAACTGGGGGGGGCGCCCCGCAGCTGCCGCTGCCATCCCGGTGGCGATGCTCAGCCCGCTGCCGGCCGCCCCACGGGTCTTCGCCATCACCCCCGAGCGTCGCGCCCTGCTCAACACGATCCGCTACGCCGAGGGGACCTGGGCCAACGGCCAGGAGATCGGCTATCGGATTCTCTTCGGCGGCAGTCTGTTCAATTCCCTGGATCGCCATCCCAACCGCGTCATGCGCACGGCCCGCTATGCCAGTGCCGCCGCCGGGGCCTACCAGTTCATGCCCCCGACCTGGGACATGGTCACCCGAGCCATCGGCGTGCGCGATTTCGGACCGGAGTCCCAGGACCAGGCCGCCCTGTTTCTCGTGCAGCGCCGCGGTGCCCTGCACCTGGCCGACCGCGGCGAGCTGAGCGCCGACCTCGTCGCCCGTCTCGCTCCCGAGTGGGCCTCGTTCCCGACCCTGGCCGGCCGCAGCTTCTACGGCCAGCCGGTCAAGCGCCTCAACGACCTGCGCCGCTTCTACGAGCAGAACCTGGCCCAGCTGCGCAGGGAAGCCGCCTCCGTCTGGGAGGACGTGGCCATCCGGCAGGTGCCCCCGCCCTGCAACGACGACAGCCTCTCCTGTCAGCTGGAGCGCGCCAGCACTCCGGCCAGCACAGCCCCCTGAACGCTCAGCTCTCCCCCTTGCCCTCCAGCCGCACCCCTCCGAGGGTCTTCTGGGCAATCAGGTAAGCCAGCACCGCAGCTCCGAGGAAGCCCAGCACGTTGCGCAGCAGCGGCAGCAGGTCGTGGGTGCGGGTGATGATCGGCCCCATGCCCAGGGCCACGAACAGGATCACCCACAGGGGTGAGAGCAGCAGCACCCAGGTCCATTCCACCTTTCGACCCTCCTGGCGGGGGAAGGCGGCGAATCCCACGATCAGTCCCCCCAGGATCGAGGTGCACAGGGTCAGGATCCACTGCTCCTGGGGCAGGCCGGGCACCACCTGGCAGCCGCCGATCGCCAGGCAGCCCTTCACGGCGTGGATGGCGGAGAGGATCGAACCATCCTCGCCGTGGTCCCGCACGTAGAACTGGTTGCCGTAGCGGGTCTGGAGCTCCACCCAGAAGGTGCGGGGCATCAGGGCGAACAGGGCTTCGCCGACGTTGAAGTTGAGCAGGTTGCCGCCGCGGGGATCGGCCACCAGCAGCAGGCTGCGCTCATCGAGATCCCAGAAGCCCTTGACCGCCAGGCCGGGGGTGCGCTCGTACTGGGTCAGCACCCGCAGCTTCCAGCCGCTGGTGGCTTCGAAATCCTCCAGTTCGCTCTCCAGGGCGCCCCGCTCGCCATCGGTGAGGGCCTTGGCCAGGTCGATCACCGGGGTTGGGTGATCGGGCAGCAGCTGGGGGTTGTCCGCCGCCAGAACAGGGCTGCCGCCGCCCGGCAGCAGCCAGGTGACGAGCACGAGGCAGGCCGTGGCCAGGGCGGCCCCGAGTCGCCGCGTGAGGGCGGCGCGTCGCTCGGGCCTCCGCCCCTGCGGTTGCCGAAACCTGGCACCAGAACCCTTTGTCGCCCCTGATCCCGTTGCCCCGTCAGCCGCCATCCCCATCGTTCCGTCATCCATCGGTCAGCATTCTCACCGAGTCCCCCCACGTCGCGTGACCACGCCCCACCCCGGCTCCCCGGCGGTTCCTGACTGGCTGGCCCAGCGACTGCGGGCGGCGGGAGGTTCGGTGCCGTTCCTCGACTACATGGACTGGGCCCTGCACGACCCGGACCATGGCGCCTACGGCAGCGGCCGGCTCCAGATCGGGCCCGGGGGGGATTTCGCCACGTCCCCCTCCCTGGGGGAGGAGTTCGCCCGCCTGCTGGCCCCCCAGGTGGCCCAGTGGCTGGCCCTGCTGCCCGCTGACGAACCCCTGACCCTGGTGGAGACTGGACCGGGGGAGGGGCAGCTGGCCCAGCAGCTGGCCGCAGCGCTCCATGCCGGCTGGCCCGCCCTGGCCGGTCGCACCGAGCTGCTG
>NZ_JAYGHZ010000254.1:0-29258 GCF_034931285.1 Synechococcus sp. BA-120 BA3 | reverse complement strand
GCCCAGGGTGCCGAGGCGCTGCCCGGGCTTCACCGTCTGGCCCCGCACCACCTGCAGGTCGAGCAGCCGCCCGTCCCGGGTGGCGGTGAGGGTGCCGTCGTAGGCCAGGCGGGTCCGGGTGACGCGGACGGCGCGGCGGGCGTCCTCGATGGCGAAGCGCCGCCGCTGGGCTTCGGTCTCGATGGCGAGCCTCACCTTCTCCCAGGCGTCGATGGCCTCCCGCTGCCGGATGCCCAGTTCGGCGACGCTGTTGTCGAGCTGGATGGCCCGGTCCTCGCTGGCCACCACCTCCTCGGCCAGGGGGGCCACCACCTCGCGGCGGGCCAGATGGCGGAAATCGGCCACCTTCTGGTCGTAGACGCGACGCAGGGCGTCCAGGCGCTCGCGGTTGCCCTCCAGCTGGGCCAGGGCGGTATCCCGCAGCCGCCCGGCCGAGGCCAGCCGCGCCCGGTCGCGGCGGTCGAGATCGGCGTCGATGCGGATCAGCTCCGCCAGGTCCTTCTCCTGGCGGCGCAGCTGCTGCTCCAGGGTGGGCAGGTAGAGGCGGATCAGGGTCTGGCCCCGGCTCACCCGCTGGCCCTCCCGCACCGGCAGGCTGAGGATCTGGCCCTCGGCCCGGGAATCGATCACCGTGGCGCCGCCGGGCACGATCACGACCCCCCGGCCGACCACCTCGGTGGGCACCGGCCAGAACAGGAACCACCCGGCCGTCAGGGCCCAGGCGCTGCCCAGGGCCACCAGCACCTGCCGCTCCGACGTGTCCTCCGGCGTGCCCATGGACGGCCTCAGCCCCGCAGCCGTTCCACCAGGTGGGTGCCCACCCGCAGGGCATTGGCGATGGCGGTGAGGGAGGGGTTCACGGCGCCGATCGTCGGCATGAAGCTGGTGTCGACGACGTAGAGATTGTCGACCTCGTGGGCCTTGCAATTGAGGTCGAGCACCGAGGTGGCCGGATCGCTGCCGAAGCGGCAGGTGCCGGCCTGGTGCCCCACGGCGGCGATGCCCATGCTGTTGGCGATATAGAACTGCCGCTCCACCAGGTGGTTGCGCAGATAGAGCCGATCCAGCAGGCCCTCCAGGCGGCTCACCAGGCGCGCCGAGGCGGTGAGGTTGTTGGGGGTGTAGCTCAGCTGGATCTGGCCGCTGCCGGTGACGGTCACCCGGTTGTTCGGATCGGGGAGATCCTCGCTGGAGATCCAGAAGTCGAGGGCGTGTTCGGCGATCCTGTCCATGCTCCAGCCGGGCATCAGGAAGGTTTCCAGTGGCGCGTAGCCCTTCATGATCGTGCCGTTGGTCTTGCCCGTCATCTGGATGTTGCCCATCGGGTAGTCGAAGTCGGCATCCCCGAGATACCAGTCGTTGATCGACACCGTTTTCTGAAAGATGGTGCGGTTCGGCTCATGGGCCAGGGCCACCATCGCCTTGCTGTTGTGGAACATGTAGTGGCGACCCACCTGGTCGGAGCCGTTGGCCAGGCCGCGGGGATGGCGGTCGTTCGCCGACAGCAGCAGCAGCCGGGCGCTGTTGGCGGCGCCGCAGCTCACCACCACCACATCACCGCTCACCGTCAGCGGCTCCCCGTCCCGCTCCAGTTCCACCGCCTTCACCGTGCGGCCGGATTCATCGGTGATCAGGCGCTTCACCTGGGCCCGCGTCAGCAGGGACACGTTCGGCTGCGAAAGGGCCGGCCGGATGCCCAGCACCTCCGCGTCCGACTTGGCGTGCACCAGGCAGGGGAAGCCATCACAGCAGTTGCACTTGCGGCAACGGCTGAAGGCCATGTGGGCCTCATCGAGCTGGACGCCGCTGGGGGCGTGGAAGGGATGGAGCCCGGCGGAGCGCAGGTCGTCGACGAGTTGCTGCATCCGCGGCTCATGGGCCACCGGCGGATGGGGGTAGGGGCCGCTGCAGGGCGGCTCGGTGGGATCCTCACCGCGCTGGCCGTGCACGTGGTACATCTCCTCGGCCTTCTGATACCAGGGCTCGAAGTCGGCGTAGCGCAGGGGCCAGGCCGGCGAGGTGCCATCGAAGTGGGCCAGCTGCTCGAAATCCTGCTGGCGCAGGCGGAAATGGGCAGCGCCGTACATCTTGGTGGCGCCTCCGACGAAGTAATGGCTGCCGGGCTGGAAGGGCTTGCCGTGCCTGTCGAGCCATGGATCCTTCGACACGTAGCGGTTCTGCTGGAACACCGCTTCGGCGTCCCAGTTCTGGGGTTCCTGGGGCAGCCAGTCGCCCCGCTCCAGCACCAGCACCTTCAGGCCCGTGGGGGCCAGGTGGCGGGCCAGGGTGCCGCCGCCGGCGCCGCTGCCGATGATCACAACATCGAAGTGGGCCCCGTGGCCCACCTGCAGTTGCTCCGCCTGCGGCAGGGGCGAGATGTATGGGCTGGGACCGGCGATCGCGGCGCTGGAGGACGGGGTGCTCATGGCGGGGGGATCAGCCTTCGGGATAGCGGTGGAGCTGGTTGAGCATCTTGCAGACCATGGCGCTCCATCCGGTCTGGTGGGAGGCACCCACTCCGCTGCCATTGTCGCCGTGAAAGTACTCGTTGAACAGGATCAGATCGCGCCAGTGGGGATCGGTCTGGAACAGCTCCACATCTCCCAGGAAGGGGCGACGGCCCCGGCCGTCGCGGCGGAACAGACCCACCAGCCGCTTCTCCAGTTCCAGGGAGGCCTGCCAGAGGGTGATCCAGTGGCCCGAACGGGTGGGGAACTCCACCTTGAAGCTGTCGTCGTAGAAATGGGCGAACTTCTGCAGCGATTCGATCAGCAGGAAGTTCATCGGCATCCACACGGGCCCGCGCCAGTTGGAGTTGCCTCCGAACATCGCCACCGGGCTGTCGGCCGGGCTGTAGGCGAGCGTCTGGCTTTCGCTGCCTTCGGTGTAGGTGTAGGGGTGCCGCTCATACACCTTGGAGAGGGAACGGATGCCATGGGGGGAGAGGAACTCCTCCTCATCGAAGAGTCGCTCGCAGATGCGTTGCAGCCGCTCCCTGGGCACCAGGGTGAACAGCACCCGGTCGTTGTTCCAGATTCCCAGGTTTTCCACCACCCAGGAGGGAGTGGTGCGCTCGTGGGTGAACCAGGCCAGGGTGTGGGTAACATCGAGCATCGGCAGCCGTGCCACGGTGTCGATGTCGAAGCTCTGCACCGCCAGCAGGGGCACCAGGCCCGAGATGGAGCGGGTGCGCAGGTAGTCGACGCTGCCGTCGGGCCGCTTGATGACGTCGTAGTAGAAGCCGTCCTCCTCGTCCCAGTTGAGGTAGTTGCGGCCGGCGGGATTGTTCAGGGCGATCGCCAGCTGCACGAAATCGACCACGAAGCGTTCGCAGATGTCGGCGTACTCCGGTTCCTCGCGGCTCAGCTCCACGGCGATCTGCAGCAGGTTGAGGCTGAGCGAGGCCATCCAGGCTGTGCCGTCGCACTGCTCGATGATGCTGCCGTCGGCCAGGGGGAAGCGCCGATCGAACACGGCGATGTTGTCGAGCCCCAGGAATCCCCCCTCGAACACATTGTCGCCGGAGCGGTCGTTGCGGTTCGCCCACCAGCCGTACTCCAGGATCAGCTTGCGCAGGGCGGCGCGCAGGAAGGAGAGATCGGCGGCATCGCTGTTCTTGCGATCGATCTGATAGATGCGCATCGCCGCCCAGGCGCCGATCGGGGGGTTGGGGTCGGACAGGGCCCACTCGTAGGCGGGGGTCTGGGCGTTGGGGGCGGTGTACTGGGGCTTGCGCAGCAGCATGCACTGCTCCTTGGCCGTGGCCGGATCGAAGACGGCGAAGGCCACCGAGTGGAACATCAGATCCCACTGGCAGAAGTAGGGGTACTCCCAGCAGTCCGGCATCGAGATCACGTCGTGGGCGTGCAGCCGCTCCCAATAGGCGTTCTGGGTGTGGCGCCGCTCGGCCGGCGGGGGCGTGCCGGTGGGGTCGCCCTCGAGCCAGCGCATCACGCTCCAGCCGTAGTACTTCTTGCACCAGAGCAGCCCGGCGGTGCCGGCCAGGTGGATGCGGCGGTCGTCCTCGGAGAGCCCCGGAACGCGATGCTCGAAGTACTCCTGCCACTCCCGCTCGCGCTCGCTGAAGATTGCCCCGAACGCCTCCCCGAGCTCGGCCGGGCCGGGTGCGGGGCCATCGACCCGATGCAGGCGCAGCTCCACCAGCCACTCCTCGCCGGCGGCCAGGGTGCGCTGCAGCACACGACCCGCCTTGCTGCCCACCAGGGCCGGATTCACGGCGCCGGCCTCGCCATCGACCACATGGCGATGGAAGCCGTCCTTCTGGAAGGGCGTGGCGTTGGGCTGGCCCCAGAGCCGCTCGCTGTTGGTTTCGTTGTCGGTGAAGATCCAGCTGCCCGGCTCCCGGCAGTCGAGCTGGTACACCCCGAGATGGGGCAGGGCATCGGTGACGATCGATGGTCCGCCGGCGCCGGCGAGCGGGCGGATCCGGTGCTCGACTTCGTCGGGATAGCCCCAGCGCCAGGTGTTGCGCAGCCACAGGCTGGGCAGCAGGGTGAGGGGGGCCGGCTCGGGACCGCGGTTGGTGACCCGTAGCCTGATCAGCAGGTCCTCCGGGCCGGCCTTGGCGTACTCGATGACGACATCGAAGTAGCGGCTGTCGTCGAAGATGCCCGTGTCGACCAGTTCGTACTCGGGCTGGTCGCGGCCGCGGCGGCCGTTCTCCGCCAGTAGGTCGGCGTAGGGGAAGGGCCGCTGCGGGTACTTGTACAGCCCCCGCATGAAGCTGTGGGTCGGGGTGTTGGCGAGGTGGAAGAAATAGTCCTTGAGATCCTCGCCGTGGTTGCCTTCGGGGTTGCCGAGGCCGAAGGGCCGTTCCTTGAGGATCGGGTCCACGCCGTTCCACAGGGCCAGCGAGAAGCACAGCCGGCACTGCTCATCGCAGAGGCCCAGCAGGCCGTCCTCGCCCCAGCGGTAGACGCGGGAGCGGGCGTGGTCGTGGGGGAAGGAGCGCCAGGCGTCCCCGTCGGCGGAGTAGTCCTCGCGCACGGTGCCCCACTGGCGCTCGCTCAGGTAGCTGCCCCAGAGGCTCCAGGGGGCAAGGCCGTGGTCGCGCTCGGCCATCCGCCGGGTTTCCGACGGGGTGATGGCGTCGATGGCGGCGGCGCTGGGGACGCTGGCCGTCATAGGGACGCCTTCAGGGCGGCGCCGATGCGCAGGGCATTGGCGATCACCGTGAGCCCCACCCCCACCGACGGACAGGAGGGCAGCACGCTGGCATCGACGATCCAGAGGTTGGCCACCTCGTGGCTGCGGCCGTCGAGGTTCACCACCGAGGTGGCCGGATCCGAGCCCATGCGGCAGGTGCCGCAGGCGCCGCCGATCACCGGCAGGGGCGCCTCGCCGCGGGGGTGGGTGGGGGCGGCCTTGGCGACCATGGTCAGGGGGTCGGCCTCGACGGCCTTGAGGCAGTCGATCCAGCGGTAGACGAGGCGGTCGTGGGCTTCGCGGTTGTTGGCGGTGTAGTGGATCTGCAGCTGCTGGCCCCGCAGGGCAACCCGATTGTGGGGATCGGGCCGCACGGCGCTCATGGCCCACCAGGTGATCGAGCGGGCGGCCAGCTGCTCGAGGCCGAAGTCCGGCAGCAGGCGGGTCACCAGGGAGAGCACAGGCGGCGACTCGGCGAACAGGGCGTCCTGGAGCACTCCGCCGCCGCTCTGGATCGAACCGAGGGGGAAGTCGACGTTCTTGTCGCCCCAGTAGAAGTCGGTGATGCCATGGCCGCGGGCGTAGCGGCCTGAGTTGGGGGCGGCCGCCAGCTGCAGGATCGAGGTGAGCTGGGGCTTCATCAGGTTGCGGCCCACCTGGTCGGAGCCGTTGGCCAGGCCACGGGCGTGGTGGTCGGTGGCGGAACGCAGCAGGATCTCCGGCGTGCCGATGGCCCCGGCGGCCAGGACCACCTGGTGGCTGCGGAACAGCCAGCGCTGGCGGTCGATCTCCACCTCGACGCCACGCACCTCCTGGCCCGACGGGTTGACGTGCAACTGCAGCACCTTGGCCTTCTCCCTCACCGTCACGCTGCCGGAGCCGCGCGCCGGATCCACGCCGAACAGTTCGGCATCCCCGGTGGGATCGACCGCCGACTCGGACCAGCTCAGGGGCAGGTCGTAGGGATGGAGTCCGTGGCGCTCAAAGGCGGCGCGCAGTTCCACCAGGAAGGGCTCCACCGGCCGCGGCGCGGCGGGATAGGGGCCCTGCCTCGCGGGGGCGGTGGGATCGGCACCGGCCACGCCATGGACCCGGTAAAGGGCTTCGGCCCGCTCATACCAGGGGGCCAGGTCGTCGTAGCGCAGCTCCCAGTCCGGGGACGGACCCTCCTGGAGCGCCACGCCCGTGAACTCCGCTTCCCGCATGCGCTCGAGCACGCCACCCCAGATCTTGGTGTTGCCGCCGATGGCATGGACCATCTGGGGGGAGAAGGGGTCGCCATCGGTGCCGAACCACGGCTCCTCGGGGTGGTAGCGGGGCTTGCGGAACAGCCCCACCTCGGCGAGGTTCTGATCCGCCTGGGGCATCACGCCCCCCCGCTCCAGCAGCAGCACGCTGTGGCCCCCGTCGGCGAGGGCGGCGGCCAGGGTGCCGCCACCGGCGCCGCTGCCGATCAGGATCACGTCGTAGTGGGTGTCGTCGATGATCATGGTTCAGGCTCTCCAGACGTAGAGCAGCACGAACAGGATGATCCAGATCACATCCACGAAGTGCCAGAACAGGGACGTGGCGATGACGCCTTCTTCACCGCCGTCGTAATTGCCGGGAACGAAGGATTTGGCCAGCATCAGGCCCATCAGCAGGATGCCGGTGAGCACATGCAGGCCATGGAAGCCGGTGAGCAGATAGAAGGTGCCGCCGAAGGTGCCGGAGGTGAAGCCGAAGCTGAGGCCGCGCCACTCCACGGCCTGGCCGTAGAGGAAATACGCCCCCATGGCCATGGTCAGCAGCCAGAAGCCCCGGAACAGCCAGATCTTTCCCCTGCCCTTGAAATGCTCGGCCACCACCATCGTGAAGGAGCTGGAGACCAGCACCACCGTGTTGATCAGCGGCAGGCGCCATTCGAGGCCGTCCACACCGGCGGGCAGCCAGTCGATGGCGGAGAGGCGCAGGAGGGCGTAGCCGCTGAAGAACGCCAGGAAGATGACGCTCTCGGAACAGAGAAAGATGATGAAGCCGGTGAGGTTGTGGTTGGCATGTTGGCCCTCGCCGTGGCCGTGGGTCGCGGTGGCGTCGCCGGGGGTGGCGGGGGTGCTGGTCATCGGTTGGCCTCCTGCAGGGTGAGGGCGCGCTCCATCTCGGCCTGGTGCTCCACCAGGGGTTCACCCGTGCCGTAGCCGTAGGGTCGACTGATCACGGTGGGCACATGCTCGCCGAAGTTGTCCTCCGCCGGTGGTGAGGGCAGCAGCCACTCCAGGCCGATGGCGTTCCAGGGGTTGTGGGTGGCCCTGGGACCCCGGGCCCAGGAGCTGATCATGTTGAGCAGGAAGGGGATGATCGACACCCCCAGAAGAAAGGCCCCCAGGCTGGCCAGCACGTTCCAGAAGGCGAATTCCGGGTCGTAGGAGGAGACCCGACGGGGCATGCCCATCAGGCCAAGGGGGTGCATGGGCAGGAAGTTGAGGTTGGCGCCGATGAAGGTGAGCACGAAATGCAGCTTGCCGAGGCCCTCGTAGGGCATGCGGCCGGTGAACTTGGGGAACCAGTGGTAGATGGCGGCGAACACGCCCATGACGGCGGCGCCATAGATCACGTAGTGGAAGTGCCCGACCACGAAGTAGGTGTTGCTGACGTGAATGTCGATCGGCACGGTGGCCAGCATGATGCCGGTGATGCCGGCGAAGACGAAGTTGAACAGGCCACCCAGGCAGAACAGCATCGGGGTGGTGAGGCGGATCTTGCCCCGCCATAGCGTGCCCAGCCAGGCGAACACCTTCACACCGGTGGGCACGGCGATCAGCATGGTGGTGACCATGAACAGGTTGCGCATCCACTGGGTGACGCCGCTGGGGAACATGTGGTGGACCCAGACGATCAGACCCAGTCCGACGATGATGAAGGAGGCCAGGCAGACATAGACGTAGCCGAACAGGGGCTTGCGGGAATAAACGGGGAACAGCTCCGAGAAGATGCCGAACACCGGCAGGATGATCACATACACCGCCGGGTGCGAATAGAACCAGAAGAAGTGCTGATAGAGCACCGGATCACCGCCGCCTTCGGGCCGGTAGAACGAGGTGCCGACGCTCAGATCCATCAGCAGCATCACGGCGCCGCCGGTGAGGGCGGGCAGGCCGATCAGCTGCAGGGTCTGGGCGGCCAGGGCCGTCCAGCAGAACACGGGCATGCGGAAGAAGCCCATGCCCGGCGCCCGCATCCGCAGGATCGTGGTGACGAAGTTCACCGCCCCCATGATGGAGGAGATGCCGGAGAGGGCCACGGCCAGCACCCAGAGGAATTCGCCGTTGATCAGGTGACCGAGGGGGTTCTGGAGACTTACCGGCGGATAGGACCACCAGCCGGAGGTGGCCGGGCCGCTGGGCACGAAGAAGCTGACGATCAGCAGGATGCCGAACACCGGCACCAGCCAGAAGGCGGCGGTGTTGAGCCGGGGGAAGGCCATGTCGGGGGCACCGATCATGGTGGGAATCAACAAATTGTTGAGCCCGTTGAGCACCGGAAAGATGAACAGGAACAGCATGATCGTTCCGTGCATCGTGTAGAGGCCGTTGTACACGGTGCGATCCACCAGATCGGCCTCGGGGGTGATCAGTTCGCCCCGCATGATCATGGCCAGTAGGCCACCGACCAGGAAGAAGAAGAAGGCCACCACGATGTACTGGATGCCGATCACCTTGGCATCGGTGCTGAAGCCGAAGTAACGCCGCCAGGAGGCGGGCGGTTCGGGGGAGAGGGCGGTGCTGGTCATGGCCTCAGGCGTCGTGGGGAAGGGAGCTGGAACCGGGGGCGTTCACCTGGGGCGGGGGGGCCGGCACCACCGTGGGCCAGCCGCCGTGGGGGTTGGCCTGGCGGCCGGCGTACTCGTCGGCCGCGACGCTGAGCCCGCGCTGCAGGGGGGCGGCGGCGGCCTGCTTCAGCCACGCGGCATGGTCGTCGTCGGTCTCGACCACCACATCGGCCTGGTTGGCGGCGAACCAGGTGCCGCTGAACTGGGAGTCGCGCAGGCGATAGCGCCCCAGGCGTGTGGGGGTGAGGCTGAAATCGATCGCCCGGCCGGGGATCACATCCTGCTTGAGCCGGAAGGCCGGGATGAAGAAGCCGTGCAGGACGTCCTCGGAGACCAGCCGGAAGGTGACCGGCCGATCCAGCTCCAGATGCAGCTCGGTGCTGGAGACGTTCGCGGCGGGGTAGCGGAACTCCCACGACCACTGCCGGGCGATCACCTCAACGTCTTCAGCCGGCCCCTGGCCCTTCGGGGTGCCCATCGCCATCGGCTGGGGTCCGCCCAGATGGATGTGCTCCATCGGGCCGAGCACCCCCAGCTCGGTGTTCACCCGGATGGCGTACCAGGCGATGGCCATCACCAGCACCAGCGGGATGGCGGTCCAGATCACCTCGAGGCGCGTGTTGCCCTCAATGGGCTCGGCATCGCTCTCGTCGTACTTCTCGGCCCGGTGCACGAGCATCACCCAGGCCATCACCGAGATCACCCCCAGGAACACGAAGGTGCCGATGCCGGTCTCGAAGCTGAACAGACCATCCACCAGCGGGGCGGCATTGGAGGCCTGGACCGGCAGCCAGCGGAGCGACTGCCCCGCCACCCAGACGCTGATCAGCAGCAGCAGCCCCACCCAGAGGGCCAGGGCGACGAGGGCAAAGGGGCTGGGGCGACGCGGGGGGGCGGAGGTCATGGCAGGGGGCCCTCAGGGAAGGGCGTCGCGGAGGTCGGCGCCGTTGGCCAGGAGCTGGTCGGCGGTGATGTGGACACCGAATTCGGCCGCCAGTTCGGCGCCGAGGGTGCCGTGCAGACCGATCACCAGGAACAGGGCCAGGCCCACCAGCAGGTAGAGCCACTGGACCTGGCGGCCCATATCCCGGCGCCAACGAAAGCGCTGGTAGCCGCGCCAGACGGTCATGGCGATGATCGCCAGCAGGATCGCCACCCCGCCGACGCCATGCCAGAGCATGGTCTCCATGCTCTGGAGGCCGATGCTGCTGGTGACGCCCGGCAGGGGCACCGCCAGCAGCATCTCGAAGAAACCGGCCGCCACGGTGAAGAAACTGACGATGGCGCAGGCCAGCAGGTTGTACCAGCCGACGTCGTGGAACCCGGCCCGGGTGATCGGCAGGGCCAGGAAGCGGAACACCCGCTTCTCAAGGGGATAGAGAGCGCCGACGACGTCGAAGGCGATGGCGATCACGAACAGGCCGATCGTGAAGTGGACCAGATTCGGATGGATCGGCAGGCTGTAGGGCAGGTCGTTGGGCCCCAGCCAGTCGCCCAGCTGCTGGATCGGGGCCTCGGCCGGCAGTCGGGAGGGGGCCATCAGATCAGCCCGGCCCGTTCAGCGGCCACCACCGGCACCGTGTGCAGGCCGTACACCCAGATCAGCTGGTTGCCCAGGGAGACCTGCACCACCACCAGGGCGGCCAGCACCCCACCGGCGGCGAGGAAAGGCAGCGGCAGGCTCTCGGGGTCCCGGTTGCGGAGCACGTAGCGCCAGCCGGTGAGCACCGAGAGGATGCCGGCCAACGACCATCCCAGGGTGCTGTGCAGGTTGAGGATCGCCCGGGAGGCGCCATAGGGATCGGCCAGGCCCGCCTCCACCTGGCCGAAGATGATCGCCACGAAGATGGCCCCGGTGGCGAACAGCAGATTCCAGAAGCTGACTTCAAACAGATTCGGCCGCCGCAGCACGACACCGATCAGATCGAAGACCACGCTGATCACCGCCATGGCGATGACGAAATGGACCACGATCGGATGAATCGTGTCCATCCAGGGCAGGTTGTGATCATTGAGGGCTGGCAGCAGCTGCTGCATCGGGCACCGGCCGGGGAGTGCCCCTTCACCATGGCCAGACCCCGGCGGCTGGCCTTGGTCTGTGACATTTTGTTGATGAAGTGTGGGGATACGCCGACGCGGCGGCGGGGCCCAGGCTTCAGTCCCGATCGCTGGCTCCGAAGGCCTGCATCAGGGCATCGCCCCAGCTGTTGATCGCCTCCAGGCTGTGGTCCGGGGCGCTGGCCACGGCGGCGGCATGGGCCTTGAGGAGCGTGCTCTTGCTGAAGTCGTGGCCATGGCGGCTGGCCAGCGCGACGATGTCGTCCAGTCCGCTGGCGGCGTGAAGCTTCTCGCGCAACTGCCCATCGGCGGCGACGTTGCTGACGAAGGCCTGGAGGGCGGAGAGCGTCACGGGCAGCCGGAGGTGGGGAGCTCTGCATCCTGGCAGGACAGCGCCACCAGGGCTGGCGATTGCCCCTACCTTTCGGATAGACAGAGCGGCCCATCGATGCCAACGGAACGCTTCTTCCTTGAGCTTGAGCCGAGCGAAGCCGTGATGAAGAGCTGGCCCCATGTGGTGATCGTGGGTGGCGGTTTCGCCGGCCTGAAGGCGGCCCACCGGCTGGCCGGCCAGCCGGTGCGGGTGACCCTGGTGGACAAGCGCAATTTCAATCTTTTTCAGCCGCTGCTGTATCAGGTGGCCTCCGGCCTGGTGTCGGAAGCGGATGTGGCGACGCCCCTGCGGCTGCTGCTGGCCAAGGCGGCCAATGTGCAGGTGCTGCTCGGTGAGGTGGTCGATCTCGATGCAGCCTCGCGGGAGGTGGTCTTCAACGATCGCCGCCTGCGTTACGACAGCCTGATCCTGGCCACCGGTTCGGGCAGCACCTATTTCGGCCATGAGGAGTGGCGGGAACTGGCGCCGCCGATGAAGATCCTCGAGCACGCCGATGAGATCCGGCGGCGGGTGCTGACGGCCCTGGAGGAGGCCGAGCAGACACCGGATCCGGATCGCTGCCGCTTTCTCCAGACGGTGGTGGTCGTCGGCGGCGGCCCCTCCGGCTGCGAGCTGGCCGGATCGATCAATGAGCTGATGCGCCACGCGGCCCGGCGCGACTTCCGCCAGCTGGACCCCGGGCTCTGCCGCGTGGTGCTCGTCGATCCCGGCGACCGGCTGCTGCGGGCCATGGATGCGTCGCTGTCCAAAGCGGCCGGCGACTACCTCGTTTCCCGCGGTGTGGAGCTGGTGCTGGGCGGACGGGTGCAGAGCATCGAGGCGGGCCGGCTGACGGTGGCCTTCAAGGCTCCGGCGCCGGGAACCCCCGGCGAGCGGGTGCTGGAGGCGGCCACCATCTGCTGGAGCGCCGGGGTGCGTGCCTCCCACCTCGGCAAGCTGCTGGCGGAGCGCACCGGTTGCACGGTCGATCGCGGCGGGCGGGTGGTGGTGGAGCCGGACTTCTCGATCGCCGGCCATCCGGAGATCCGGGTGGTGGGCGACCTCTGCTCCTATTCCCACACGGCCGACGGCAAGCCCCTGCCGGGCATGGCCGGCCCGGCGGTGCAGATGGGGGGCTGGGTTGCCCAGGACCTGCTGGCCCAGCTGGCGGGTCAGCGCCAGGCCCCCTTCGGCTGGTTCGACTTCGGCAGCATGGCCGTGATCGGCCCCCTCTGCGCCGTCGCCGACCTGCGGGGCCTCAAGTTCACCGGCCCCCTCGGCTGGCTGCTCTGGGGGCTGGCCCACCTGGCCTTCATGCCCGCCAACGAGAACCGCCTCTCCCTGCTGACCAAGTGGCTCTGGATGATCGCCACCCAGCAGCGGGCCAGCCTGCTGATCACCGGCCGGCCCGACCAGCACATGGGGGTGGAAGTGGGCCTGGAGCGGGCCGAACGGGTGGAGACACCTGCGGCGGCGGCCGATGCGGAGCAGCCGGCGGCAGCCTGACGGCTCAGAGGCCGGGGCTGCTGTGCATCAGGCCGCCGTCGGCGAAGATCGTGGTGGCGGTGATGTAGCTGGCGGCGTCGCTGGCCAGGAAGCCCACCACCTTGGCGATCTCCTCCGGCTGGGCCATGCGGCCCATGGGGATGGCGGCGTTGAGCCTGGCCAGCAGCTCGGGATTGTTCATCGTGGAGTCGTTGATGGGGGTGGCCACGGCGCCGGGGCCCACATTGACGATGGTGATGCCATGGGGTGCCAGCTCCAGGGCGGCGGTGCGGGTGAGCATGCGCACGCCGCCCTTGGCGCAGCAGTAGGGGGTGTTGTCGGGCATCGGCCAGTCCTCGTGCACCGAGGAGATGTTGATGATGCGGCCGCCGCCCCCCTGGGCGATCATCTGCTTGGCGGCGAACTGGGTGGCGAAGAAGACGCCGCGCAGATTGACATCCAGAACCTTGTCGAAGTTGTCCGGGGTGGTGGTGAGGATTGAGGTGCGGGTTTCGATGCCGGCGTTGTTGATCATCACATCGAGCCGGCCGTATTTTTCCACGGTGGTATCCACCAGGCGCTGCAGGTCATCAAGCTTGCCCACATCGGCCTGAACCCCAAAGCTGCTGCCGCCATAGGCGCCGATTTCACGCTCCAGTTCTTCGGTGGCTTCGGGATGGGAGCGGTAATCGATCACCACCTTGGCGCCGAGTTCGGCCAGATATTCCACGATCGATTTGCCGATGCCGCTGTTGCCACCGGTGACGATGGCGACCTTGCCCTGCAGCAGGGTGGAGAGGGCCTTGCCGGCCAGGGGGTTGGAGCTCGTCATCGGTTGGGGCCGGGAAAGGGATGTGGGAGTTGTCCACGGTTTCATCCTAGTGACGACCACTGAAGCGGCCCAGGGTATGGATCGTTCCCGCGATGGACAACGCACCATCCAGTTGCGGTGAACGTGGCGTCACGCCTGACGGCCCCTAGTCTGTGGCGCAAGCCAGTGGAACCAGCCCGATGGACGGCGACGCGTTGCAGAGGCCGGTCACTCCTTCGGTGACCCGGGGCGCGGCTCTGCTGGTGGCGGCCTTCCTGGCCAATACGTTGCAGAGCGCGTTTGCGCGGGCGGTGGGCAGCGGCATGGATGCCCTGATGTTCACCTGGCTCACGTTCGTTCTGGCGCTGGCCCTGCTGATTCCCCTGCTGGCCAGGCGCGGCGGCCGCGATCTGCCGACGCGGGTGTTTCCCCTGCACCTGCTGCGTGGCGGCATGGGCATGGGCGGGTTTCTGCTGTTCATGTCGGCGGCCCAGCTGGTGAATCTTGTCAATGCCAATGTGTTGCTGAACACGACACCGATGTTTATCCCGCTGCTGGCCTGGCTGGTGCTCAGGCAGCGCATTCCCCCCAGCCTCTGGAAGGCCCTGGCGGTGGGATTCGCCGGGATGGTGATCGTCGTTCAGCCCAACGCCAGCCTCCTCGACAAGCCCGGTGATCTGCTCGGTCTGGCGGCAGGATTCGTCTGCGCCATCGAGTTTCTGGCGGTGAAGGCCCTGGGCAGGAGTGAGTCTGCCCTGACGCAGCTGGTCTATTTTCTGGCTATCGGCGGCCTGGTCTCCAGCCTGATGATGATGGGCCGCTTCCACGCCATCTCGCCGGATCAGTTCCTGTGGGTGCTGGCCTCGGCCCTCTGCCTGCTGAGCTTCCAGTTTTTGCTGATCCGCGCCTACAGCTATGCCGATCCCAGTGCGATCGGGGCCTTTCAGTATTCCTCCGTGGTCTTCGCTGGCCTGATCGGCTGGATCTGGTTCGGCCAGGTCCCCAATGTCGGTGTGGTGGTGGGAACGGTGCTGATCTGTGTCGGCGGGGTGCTCAGCCTGGTGGGACAGAACCCCGCGGCAGCCCCTCAGCGATGACCCTTCCCCACATCGACAGCCTCGGATTCACCACGGCCGATGCCGAGGCCAGCGCCGCCTTCTTCGAGACCTGCCTGGGCTTCCGGCGCCTGGGGGAGGCCGTGGTGCTGGAGGGCGGCCCCTACGCCCAGCTGGTGGGCCTGCCCGGAGGCCGCCTCCGGGTGCTGCGGCTGGCGATCGGCGCCGAGGTGCTGGAGCTCACCGAGGTGCTGGCGCCGGGACCCGGCGCCCGTCCAGGGCGGCCGATTCCGGCTGGTTCCCGCAGCAACGACCGCTGGTTCCAGCACGCCTGCCTGGTGGTCAACAGCCTGGAGGCGGCCCTGGCGGGGCTGCAGCCGGCCTTCGCCGCCGGCCGGATCACGGCGATCTCCTCGGCGCCCCAGCGGCTGCCGGACTGGAATGTGGCCGCTGCCGGCATCGTCGCCTTCAAGTTCCGCGATCCGGACGGCCATCCCCTGGAGCTGCTGCAGTTCCCCCCGGACAAGGGCGAGCCCCGCTGGCATGCGGCGGTCCCCGGCCCAGTGCTGGGCATCGACCACAGCGCCATCGGCAGCGCCGACACGGCCACCAGCGCCCGCTTCTACGGCGACCTCCTGGGTCTGGCCGCCGGCGGCGACGGCGTCAACAGCGGCCCGGAGCAGGACGGCCTCGACGGACTGGCGGGAACCTGGGTGCGCATCACCGGCCATCGCTGCCCCAGCGGCGCCGGTGTCGAGTGCCTCGACTACCGCGAACCCACCGGTGGCCGGCCGATGCCCGCCGACCAGGGCCTCCAGGACCTGGCCCACTGGCAGCTGCGCCTGCGGGTGGCGGACCTGGAGGCCATCGCCGGCCGGGCCGGGGCCCTGGGCGGCCGGGTGATCTCGCCGGGGATCGTCGCCCTGGGGGAGCAGGCCGGCTGGCTCGGGGCTAGCCGGGCCCTGCAGCTGGCGGATCCGGATGGCCATCGCCTGCAGCTGCTGCAGGACTGAGGCCCGCCACCAGCACCACGATCGAGCGGGGGCCCAGGGTGTAGGCGTCCGTCCCGAGGGCCGGCGCGCTGCTCCAGGCCACGATGTCCTCCGGGCTGGGCCGGGAGGTGTCGATCCAGCGGCGCCAGTGCGCCTGGTCGCCATCGGCGCCGGGCAGCCGGAAGTGCAGCGGCTCCCACCAGGCGTTCACCATGGCGTGCCAGCGGAAGCGGCGGTCGACGCTGGTGATCGTGGCGGCGAAGGAGTGGGAGCTCTCGCTCCAGTCGGGCTGGTCGGGCTCGACGCCATGCCAGCGGACGTGATGGCGCCGCCCCAGTTCGCTGAGGCTGAGGTTGCGGGCGTGGATCACCACATCGCGGCTCTGGCGGTAGGCGAGCAGCTCCCGCACGAAGCGATGCAGGTCGGCGTTGCGCTCCAGCAGCGACCAGTCGAGCCAGCTGATCGCGTTGTCCTGGGCATAGGCGTTGTTGTTGCCCTGCTGGCTGCGGCCGAGCTCATCGCCCATGGCCAGCATCGGCGTGCCGACCGCCAGCAGCAGCATGGTCAGCAGGTTGCGGCTCTGGCGGGCGCGCAGGGCGAGGACCTCCGGATCGGCGGTGGGTCCTTCGACGCCGCAGTTCCAACTGGCGTTGTCGTCGCTGCCGTCGCGGTTGCCCTCGCCGTTGGCCTCATTGTGCTTGGCGTCGTAGCTGACCAGGTCGGCCAGGGTGAAGCCGTCGTGGCAGGTGATGAAGTTGACGCTGGCCTCTGCTTCCCGCTGCTTGTGGCCGTAGATGTCGGGGCTGCCCATCAGCCGCTGGCCGGCGCTGGCCGCCAGGCCCCCGTCGCCCTTGACGAACCGGCGCAGGTCGTCGCGGAAGCGGCCGTTCCACTCCTGCCAGTTGTCGCCGACGAAGCTGCCCACCTGATAGAGGCCGGCGGCATCCCAGGCCTCGGCGATCAGCTTGGTCCCGGCCAGCACCGGATCGGTGTCGATGTCCCAGAGGATCGGTGAGAGGGGGGTGGGCCGGCCGGTCTGGTCCCGGTCCAGCACCGAGGCCAGATCGAAGCGGAAGCCATCGACATGCAGATGCTGCACCCAGTGACGCAGGCTTTCGCGGATCAGACGCCGCACCACCGGGTGGTTGGCGTTGAAAGTGTTGCCGCAGCCGGTGTCGTCGATGTAGGTGCCGTCGTCGTTCTGCAGGTAGTAGTCGCCGTCCGCCAGCCCGCGGAAGCAGAAGCTGGGTCCTTCGGCGTCCCCTTCGGCGGTGTGGTTGAACACCACATCGAGGATCACCTCGATGCCGGCGCGGTGCAGCGCCTTGACCAGGTCGCGGAACTCGTCGATCACGGCCAGGGGATCGCTGCTGCAGGCGTAGCCGGGGTGGAGCGCGAAGAAGGAGACCGGCTGGTAGCCCCAGTAGTTGCGCAGGCCGGCGGGGGCCGCCAGCGGATCGAAGGCGAACACCGGCAGCAGTTCCACCGCCGTGATGCCCAGGTCCTGGAGGTAGGGGATCCGGCTGATCAGGCCCCGGTAGGTGCCCGCCTGATCCGGCGGCAGGCCGGCGCTGGGGTGGGCGGTGAAGCCGCGCACGTGCAGCTCGTAGATCACCGTCTCGCGGGAGGGCCGGTGCAGGGGGCGATCCCCCTCCCAGTCGTAGGCGAGCGGGTCGGCCACCACGCTCTTCATGGCGGTGCCCCAGTCGCCGGCGCTGCTGCGGCCGGGGGCGCGGCCATAGCCCGGCGGCATCGCCAGGGCCAGCCCGTGGGGATCGAGCAGCAGGTTGGCCGGATCGAAGCGCAGACCCAGCTGGGGCAGCCGGGGTCCCTCGACGCTCCAGCCGTAGGGCTGGCCCGGCCCGATTCCCTCCAGCCGGCAGTGCCAGTAGTCGCCGGTGTGGTGCCGGTCGGGATCGAGGCGGATGCGGTGGCTGGGCACGGCATCGTCAACGCGCGCGAACAGGCACAGCTCCACCGCCGTCGCCCGCCGGGCATAGAGGCTGAAGTTGACGCCGCCCTCGCTGACCGAGGCGCCCAGGGGGGCACTGCTGCCCGGGGACGGCAGGGCCGCCGTGCATGAGGTCATGGCGTCGGCAGGGGTGGAGGGGACAGGGGGTCCGCCCACCGCATGATGGCCAGGGCCCACGGTTTCGCCCGGTCCCGTCGCGGCGCCGTCCGCCGACCCTGCTTACGTTGGGCCGGCAAGCCCTCCAGCTGGTGCGTCCGCCGATGGATCTCGAGATCGTCACCCTGCTCGTGCCCACCGGCCCGTCCCTGGCGGCCGGTGCCGCTCTGCTGGTGCTGCGGCTGTTCGTGGGGGTGGCCTTCATCCGCCACGGCTGGCCGAAGCTGCGCAACCTGCGCACCTGGGCGACGGCGATGAAGACGCCGGAATGGCTCTGCTTCCTCTCGGCGGCCTCGATGTGGGGCGCCGGGATCGCCCTGATCCCCGGCCTGCTCACCCCCCTGGCGGCCCTGGCGATCCTGGTGTCGATGGCCTACGCCATGGTGCTGGAGCTGGTCTCCGGGTTCCCGTTCATCGCCCCGGACCCTTATCAGATTCCCGAGGGTGACTACGCCGGCCCGATGGGTGTCGGCGAGCCGCCCAGCTGGGAGAAGGCGGCCATGTATGTGGTGATGTGCCTGGTGCTGATCACCTGCGGCGGCGGCCTCCTCTCCCTCGACAACCTGCTGATCGCCGACCTGCTGGGCGCGGTTCTCTGAGGGATCCCGCGGGTTCGGGAGGGGATCACTCCCGCTCCGGCGCTGCCGCGGGGTGATGGTCCTCCCGCTCACCGCCCCAGTATTTGAAGGCCAGCAGGGCCAGGGTCACCACGGCCATGCCGGCGCCGGGGAAGAAGATGTCGGCGCCGGCGACGGAGTGGGAGGGGTCTTCAGGATCGAAGCTGTTGAGCAGCTCGAGGAAGGAGATCGCCATCGCCAGGATGATGAAGTTGGCGAACATGCCCTTCACTTCGTGGAAGTTCCGAAAGCTGAGGGTCTTCGGCAGTTTCAGCTCGCTGATGAACAGCGAGAACATGCCGATCGCCAGGGCCAGGCAGCCCGTTCCCACCAGCAGCAGGTCGATCCCCTCGAGGATGTCCATCTCGAAGCGGTTGAGATCCACCAGGTCGGTGATGCTGACCAGGGCCAGCCGCAGCTGCTCCAGGATCAGCCGGCTGCCCCGCAGGAACAGGGCCAGGCAGCTGGCCAGCAGCGCCAGGATCGGCACCAGGGTGAGGTAGCGGGCGCGCAGGAGCAGGCGGTGGAGCATGGCGTTGCGGTGTGGCGGGGTTTTCAGGGCAGGGGGGGCAGCCGCGGGCAGGCTTCCACCAGGGTGCGGGTGATCGCCGCCTGGGGATGGGCCAGCAGCGCCGCACCGGCCCCCTGCTCGACGACGCGACCACCGTCGAGCACAAGGACCCGATGGCAGAAGCCGCCCGCCACGGAGAGGTCGTGGGTGATGAACAGCAGGCCCAGACCGAGCTGGCCCTGCAGGCGCCGCAGCAGGGCCAGCACGTCGGCCTGGACCTCGGCGTCGAGCATGCTGACGCTCTCGTCGCAGAGCAGCACCTGGGGGCCGAGGATCAGGGCACGGGCGATCGCCACCCGCTGCTGCTGGCCGCCCGAGAGCTGGCGGGGCAGGCGGTTTTCGAAGGATTCGGGCGGATCCAGCCCCACCAGGGCCAGCTGCTCCCGGGCGCGGCGGCGGGCCTCCGGACGGCGGGCCAGCCCATGGATCAGCAGGGGATCGGCCACCGCCTCCCCCACGGTCATCTGGGGGTTGAGGCAGGCCAGGGGATCCTGGAAGACCATCTGCAGCCGGCGCCGGGCCCGCCGCAGGGGGCGCCCCCCCAGGCGCCGCAGGTCGACCCCCTGGAGCCGCACCGCCCCGCCCCGCACCGGCGCCAGCCCCATCAGGGCGCGGCAGAGGCTGCTCTTGCCGCAGCCTGAGGCCCCCACCACGCCGATGGTCTCGCCCTCGTGCAGGGTCAGGCTGATCCCATCCACCGCCTTGATCCAGCGGCGCTGCCAGGGTAGAGAGGGCAGCGGGTGCCAGCTGCGCAGCTCCTCCACCTCCAGCAGCACCGGCGCGGCGGCGGGGGCCTGGCTGCGCCCGCCCTCCCGCTCCCGGGCGGCGCCCACCAGCCGCCGGGCCAGCGGCGAGGCCGGCGTCGTGAGCAGCCGGTGGCTGGGGGCCTCCTCCACCAGGTGCCCCTGATCGAGCACGGCGATGCGGTCGCACCAGCGGCCGGCCATGGCCAGGTCGTGGCTGATCAGCAGCAGGGCGCTGCCGGTTTCGGTGCAGAGCTCGCTCAGCTGGGCCATCACCTGGCCGGCCACGGCCACATCCAGGCTGGTGGTGGGTTCGTCGGCGATCACCAGGGGCGGCTGCAGGGCCATGGCCAGGGCGATGGCCAGGCGCTGGCGCATGCCGCCGCTGAATTCATGGGGGAAGCTGCCGTAGCGCTCTGGGGGGATCCCCACCCGGGCCAGCAGCTCCCGCGCCCGCTCGCGGCCCCCGCCGCGGTGGGCGGCCAGGGTGTCCCGCAGGTGCTCGCCGATGGTGAGCAGGGGGTTGAGCCGGGTCATCGGGTCCTGGAAGACCAGGCCCACCGCCTCGCCCCGCAGCCGGCGCAGGGCGGCGCGCCTCAGCCGCCGCGGGTCCTGCCCCGCCAGCAGCAGCTCCCCCTCGCATTGGCTGCCCGGGGGCAGCAGCTGCAGCACGGCCCGGGCCACGGTGCTCTTGCCGCAGCCCGAGGGGCCCACCAGGGCCAGCCGTTCGCCGGCGCTGAGGGTCAGGTCGAGCCCATCGAGGGTGGGCCGTTCACTGCCGGGATAGCGCACCTGCAGACCACCGATCCGCAGCACCGGGGCCGCAGGCTGGGACGGGGCGGGCAGGGCCATGGACGACACCGGCGGCGCCCAGTCTGGATCGCCGAATGCGCAAATCCCCGGGTTCGTGACGATTGCCCCATACCATGGGGGGACCCTGAAGGGTGTGATGCTGAGGGTGGCACCGGATCAAGGTTCCTCTCCGCTGGCTTACGCCTCGGCCGAAACTTCTGCTGGAGAGGTGACATCGCCGGCGCCGCCGGAGCTGGCATCCATTCCGGCCCCCGAACGCGACTACGGCGTCCCCCTGCCGGCCTGGCTGCGCCAGAGCCTCCAGCAGTTCCCGCCCGCCGGCGCGGAGTCGCGCCCGGTCGATCCGGAGGCCCTGGTGGCCACGGCCTTCGACTTCGCCTACCAGCTCCACGACGGCCAGTTCCGGGCCAGCGGCGAGCCTTACATCGTCCATCCGATCGCCGTCGCCGGCCTGCTGCGCGACATCGGCGCCAGCGCGGCGGTGATCGCCGCCGGCTTCCTCCACGACGTGGTGGAGGACACCCAGGTCACCCCCGAGGAGATCGAGGAGCGGTTCGGCGAGGAGGTGCGCGCCTTGGTGGAGGGGGTCACCAAGCTGGGCGGCATCCATTTCACCAACCGCACCGAGGCCCAGGCGGAGAACCTGCGCCGCATGTTCCTGGCCATGGCCAGCGACATCCGGGTGGTGCTGGTCAAGCTGGCCGACCGGCTGCACAACATGCGCACCCTCGGCGCCCTCAAACCCGAGAAGCAGCAGCGCATCGCCCGGGAGACCCGCGACATCTACGCCCCCCTGGCCAACCGCCTGGGCATCGGCCGCTTCAAGTGGGAGCTGGAGGACCTGGCCTTCAAGGTGCTGGAGCCCGAGTCCTACCGGGACGTGCAGCAGCAGGTCGCCACCAAGCGCAGCGAACGGGAGGAACGGCTGGCCACCACCGTGCAGCTGCTGCGGGACCGGCTGGTGGCGGCGGGTCTGCAGGACTGCGAGGTGAGTGGCCGGCCCAAGCACCTGTACGGCATCTGGAGCAAGATGCAGCGCCAGCAGAAGGCCTTCCACGAGATCTACGACGTGGCGGCCCTGCGGATCCTCTGCCCGAGCGTCGAAAGCTGCTACCGGGCCCTGGCGGTGGTGCACGACATCTTCCGGCCGATCCCCGGACGCTTCAAGGACTACATCGGCCTGCCCAAGCCCAACGGCTACCAGTCCCTGCACACGGCGGTGATCGGCCGGCACCGGCCGATCGAGGTCCAGATCCGCACCACCGACATGCACCAGGTGGCGGAATACGGGATCGCCGCCCACTGGAAATACAAGGAGGGGGGCTCGCCGGCCGCCGGCGACACGGAACGCTTCAACTGGCTGCGGCAGCTGGTCGACTGGCAAAAGGACGACGGCGGCGAGGACAGCAGCGACTTCCTGGCCTCGATCAAGGAGGACCTCTTCGACGAGGAGGTGTTCGTGTTCACCCCCAAGGGGGATGTGGTGGGGCTGCGCAAGGGCTCCACCGCCGTCGATTTCGCCTTCCGGATCCACTCGGAGGTGGGCAACCACTGCCAGGGCGTGCGCATCAACGACCGCCTGTGTCCCCTGGCCACACCGTTGCAGAACGGCGACTTCGTGCAGGTGATCACCGCCAAGAACGCCCACCCGAGCCTCGACTGGCTCAACTTCGTGGCCACCCCCACGGCCCGCAACCGCATCCGGGGCTGGTACAAGCGCAGCCACCGCGACGACAACATCCAGCGGGGCACCGAGATGCTGGAACGGGAGCTGGGCCGCGACGGCTTCGACGCCCTGCTCAACGGCGAGGCGATCGCCCGGGTGGCCAAGCGCTGCAACCTGATGGGCACCGAGGACCTGCTGGCGGCCCTCGGGTTCGGCGGCGTCACCCTGCAGCAGGTGCTCAACCGCCTGCGGGAGGAGGTGCGCCTCAGCACCGCCGCCGCCGCCCCTGTTCCCACCAATGAGGAGGTGGCCGCCGGCGTGGCCGCCGCCCAGCCGCGCCACGTGCCCCACGGGCACCTGTCGACGAGCCCGATCCTGGGCCTCGAAGGACTCGAATACCGCCTGGGCGGCTGCTGCAGCCCCCTGCCCGGGGAGGCGATCGTGGGCACCGTGGCCCTGGGCAACCACGGCATCACCATCCACCGCCAGGACTGCGCCAACGTGCCCCAGGTGCCGGTGGAGCGGCGGCTGCCGGTGCGCTGGAACCCGCTCGGGGAGGCCCAGCAGCGGCGCTACCCGGTGCGGCTGCGCATCGAGGTGCTCGATCGGGTGGGGGTGCTCAAGGACATCCTGATGCGCCTCTCCGATCACCGCATCAACGTCAGCGATGCCCGGGTGCGCACCAGTGCCGGCAAGCCGGCCCGCATCGACCTGCGGGTCGAGCTGCTCAGCGCCGCCCAGCTGCGCACCACCATGGACCAGATCCGCTCGATGGCCGACGTGCTCGACCTCTGCCGCACCGGCATCGGCTGAACCAGCCGGTGGCCCGTCAGCCCTGGGCGGCCGCCCGGCGGGCGCCCAGCAGCACCTGTTTCATGCAGCCGTTGGCCTGGAGGGTCAGCGCCAGCAGATAGGCCGCCAGAAACAGAATCCCGCCCACCGCGGCCAGCAGGCCCAGGCCCAGCCCCTGGACGGAGAAGTCATGCCTCCAGGCCACCCAGAGGCCCGTGAGCAGCAGCAGGCCGAGGAAATCCAGATCGAACTGCCCGGGCCAGCCCATGGCCCGAACATCCAGGACGAAGACACGCACCAGGTCGATGCCGTGGTGCGCCACCACCACCGCCGTGTAGCCGGCCACGGCCAGCCACAGCAGCACGAGAGCGGCACGAAAGGCGGCCATGGTGAGAGATTCCCGGGGGCACCTGGGAAGTCTGGAACGCTGTGCCGGATTTTGCTGCTCCCGCGCCGATCCACCGGAGTGACCGGCGAATCAGGCCCGTCCGTCACTTCATGATCAGCACGTCCACCCCGGGCGATCGACCCCGCACCATCACGCCCACGTCGTGGTCGCTGCGGTGGAACTGCAGATTGATCTCCTCCTCCCCCAGCCGCAGTCCGTTGATGTCGAGCATGTTCAGGCCCCTGGGCAGGCAGGGGTTGTGCAGGCGCACCTGCACCCGGTTGCTGCCGTGCTCCCGCTCGATCGCCATCCCGGTGATCGCCTCCAGCAGGCCGAACACGCTGCCGCTGGCCCAGGCCTGGGGGCTGCAGGCCACCGGGTAGAAGGTGGGCCCCTCCTCCTCCCGGCGCTGGAAGCCGCAGAACAGCTCCGGCAACTGGAACATCGGCACGGCACTGGCGGCTTCGAACAGGCCGGTGAGGATCTGCAGGGTTTCGGAGCGGTGGCCGTAGCGGGCCAGGCCCATGCCGATCAGGGCGTTGTCATGGGGCCAGACGGAGCCGTTGTGGTAGCTCATCGGGTTGTAGCGGCTCTCCCGTTCATCCAGGGTGCGAATGCCCCAGCCGTTGAAGCTGCTGGGGGCCATCAGCTGCCGTGCCACCGCCGCCGCCGCCTCCGTGGAGGCGATGCCGGTCCAGAGGCAGTGGCCGGCGTTCGAGCTCCGGACCCGGCAGGGCTGGCCGTCGCCGTCGATGGCCAGGGCGTAGGAGTCGATCGAGGGCGACCAGAAGGCCCGGTGGAAGCGGTGACGCAGGGCCGCGGCCTCCTCCTGCAGCCCCTCCGCTTCGGCGGGCCTGCCCAGGCGATGCAGGATCGCGGCGAAGGCGCGGCGGGCCCCATAGGCATAGGCCTGCACTTCGCACAGGGCGATCGAGCCCTCGGCCAGCCGGCCGTCGGCGTGGTGGATGGAGTCGTCGGAATCCTTCCAGCCCTGGTTGCGCAGCCCGTTCTCAGCCACCCGCAGGTAACGGAGGAAGCCATCGGCGCTGCCGGCCTCGGCCCTGTGGATCCAGGCCATGGCCGCCTGCAGTTCGGGCAGCAGGCCGGCGATGAAGTCCCGGTCATCACTGCGGCAGAGATAGTCGCCCGCCAGCATCAGAAACAGGGGCGTGGAGTCGACGGCTCCGTAATACCGGGAGAACGGAACTTCCCCGAGCGCCGCCATCTCTCCGAGCCGGGATTCGTGCAGGATCTTGCCTGCCTCCTCGTCATGGGCGGGGTCATCGGCCAACGCCTGGTGGTTGGCCAGATACCCCAGCACCCCCCGCGCCAGCCGGGGTTCCACCATCAGCATCTGGCGCGCCGTGATCAGGCCGTCGCGACCGAAGGGACAGCTGAACCAGGGCACCCCGGCGTAGGGGTAGAGGCCATCCTCCACCTGGCTGGCCAGCAGGTGCACATCGGAGAAGGAGCGCATCAGCCAGCTGTTGAAGGCCGGGTTGTCGCTGACCACCGAAGCGGCGCTGCGCCGGGCCTCCCGGAAGCGCTGGATCGTGGCGGCCATGGCGGCGTTGTAGTGATCCTCCGCGACCAGCGGCACGGCGAGGGGATGGAAATCCAGCACCAGGAAGAGCCGCCGGGTCTGCCGGGGTTCCAGGGTCAGCTCCAGACCGATGTGTTCCGCGCCCACGTCGTGCACGGGATCGCTGAGCCGCAGGACCGTCATCCGATCCTCCCCGTCCAGGCCCCCGTAGGTGAGCTCCAGGTTGCCGTCGACGCCGCGACGGACGGTGCGGCCGCGCTCCGCCCGCGGGTATCCCCGCACCTCGAAGATGTCACGGAAGTCCGCATCGAAGCGCACGGTCAGCGGCATCGCGACCCGCCGGTCTCCGTAGCTGGTGAAGCAGAACTGCTGCAGGCAGGCGGTGGCGGTCAGGACGGTCCTGCGCTCCAGGTGGACCGTCATGGCCGGCGCGCTGCCGGCGCCACCTTCGTTGTTGCTGAGGTGGCTCACCAGCACGCCCACGGCGCCGAGCTCGGTGGAGCTCAGCACCAGCGGCGGCCGTCCCCACAGCAGCACCTGCAGCCGGCTGACATGGCGGGTGCCGCGGTGGAAGATGCCGGCCTCGTGCTGGAGGTCCGGGCAGATCTCCCCCCGGGAATCCAGGATCGCGAAGGTTTCCTCGTTCTTGAGAACGAAGGGAGGCAGCGGATCAGGCATGCACCGGCGTCCGGTGGGCGGGGCCATGGCAGCGGCGTGCCTGGATCAGGTGCCGGTAGAGCTGTTCGTAGTCCTCGGCCTGGCGGGTCACTGAGAAGCGCACCTCAAAGTGGCTGCGGACCCTGGCGCGGTCCAGCTTCTCCACCTGGCCGACGGCGGTGATGGCCTCCGCGATCGAGTCCACCAGGTAGCCGTTGACGCCCTCGCGGACGACCTCCGGGGTGGAGCCGTTGCGCCAGGCGATCACCGGCGTGCCGCAGGCATTGGCCTCGATCATCACCAGACCGAAGGGTTCGGGCCAGTCGATCGGGAACAGCAGGGCGAGCGCCTGGCCGAGGAGATCCTGCTTGCCGGCGTCATCCACCTCCCCGATGAATTCCACCAGCGGGTTGTCGTTCAGCAGCGGCTTGATCCGCTCATGGAAGTAGGGGGTATCGACGGGATCGATCTTGGCGGCCACCTTCAGGGGCAGGCCCACGGCCGTGGCAATGGCGATGGCGCGGTCGAGCCGCTTCTCGGGCGAGATACGCCCGACAAAGGCCAGGTAGGGGCTGGGCCGGGCCTGGAAGCGATAGAGATCGGTGGGCAGGCCATGGTGGACGGTGCCGAGCCAATGGGCTTCCGGAACGGGGAGGCGCTGGTTGTCGGAGATGGACACCAGCGGGACCCGATCGAAGTGGCGGTGGAGCAGCCTCTGCTCGGGCGCATCCAGCGGGCCGTGCACGGTGGTGAGATGGGGCACCCCCAGCAGGTCGGCGAGGGGGAAATGGCCGTGGCCGTTGTGGAAATGGAGGACGTCGAAGTCATCGAGCCGGCGGATGACATGGTCCAGCTGGATCTCGGTATGCACATGGGCGTCCGCCACCCGGCCGCTCAGGCGCAGGGCCTCCGGGACACAGGGGAAGAGCTGGGCGCTGGTGAGGGAGTCGCCGCTGGCAAACAGCACCACGTCGTGGCCGCGGCGGACGAGTTCCTCGGTGAGGTAATGAACGACCCGTTCGGTGCCTCCATAGCCAAGGGGTGGGACCCTCTCATGGAGAGTGGAAATCTGTGCAATTCTCATATCAATCTCTTCGCGCTTTTTTGAGACCCGATGGCGAATTTTTCCTCCACCTGGAAAAACCCTACCTCGAAAAGTTTCAGGTGAGTGATTTTTCGGCGGATCTGCTGCGGGCGCTGGGCGTCATCACCCGCGCCACCCAGAGATCCGTGGCCATGGCCATCATGTCGTGGGCACTGCTTTCAGAGAAAGAATCGCCTTGGCCGTATAGCGGGGCTGCAGTATCTGGCGCAGGCCTGCCATCCCCAGGCGAGCTCCCAGGGTCCAGATCACGAACCACGTGCGACAGATCCTGACTGTGACCAGCCCGCCTTAATCGGCGCGCTCTCGCTCCAGGATCCTGCCCGTCGCCGCATCGATGGTGATCACGCTCCGGCCGCCCGAGCCCGCGACATCGGCGTCCCAGACCCTGCGGCCATTCTCCGTGTCCAGATCAATCGCGATCACCCGACCTCCGGGGACGGCGGCTGCGGCCGTCCTGATCGCCTGCTGGACGGTGATCGCCGGTCCGGGGCCCAGGGCCTCCCGGGGGAGCGACTCCCGCTCCTGCCGGAGGATCGCCCCTGTGGTGGCGTTGAGGTAGATCTCGCTGCCGCTGTTGTCGGGCCTGCGGACCAGCACCTCCCACACCGCCTGGCCGCCCTCGGTGCCGGGATCGATGTCGACGACGGTCCCTCCTGGGATCCGCTGCAGGGCGATGGAGGCTGCCCGGGCGGCGGTGATTCCGGCGCTGTTGCCGGCTTCGCTGGCCTGTCCCACATGGGGAGCCAGCGCCAGTCCCACGGCAAGGGCGAGTGCGGGGAGGGAAGCGGTGACCCGTCGAGCCATGGGAATCGTTCTTCGGCGCATCAAGGTAGGGTCTCCTGGCCGGTTACCGACCGAGACTCAGCGCCGCTCCCGGCTGCGCGCAGGGCCCGCAGCAGTGTCTCCCCCCGTGGCGACAGGCGGCGTCCCGGCGCAGGGCGAGGCGAGGATCGGGGTGCAGGGGGCCCAGGGCGATGCGGTAGACCTCGCCTTCGTGGCCACGCCGCCATTCGTCCAGCAGTTCCGCCGCGCTGATGGTCTCCAGGGCCACCGGATCGACGGACGCCATCTCGAGTTGTCCCACCGGCGTCAGCAGGGTCCCTCCGGCGCGTACCGAGGGCCGTCGCCAGCGCCGGAAGGCCAGCGTGATCGCGCCGCTGCGGAGGCCCTCGTGAAAGGCGCTGCGAAAGAGCATGGCTGCTGCGGGCTGCCGGCCCACGGGTGATGGTGCGAGGGGGACGGGTTCCAGGGTCTCCCCGGCTCCGGCCGCGCCCCGCTCCCTAGGGTCGGCCCGGCCACCGCCCACAGCCATGTCTGCCCGCCCCAACCCCCTGCTGGGGCTGCCCTTCGAGGGCGCCCTGGAGGATCTCGGGCCCGCGTACTGGGATGTGGTGGAGGCGGCGGCGTTTCCGCTGACGCGCCTGCGGTTCCGCAACGATCCCCTGCTGCACCAGCTGGGTCTCGACCCGGCCAGCGTCAGCGACGACGACCTGGAAGCGGCCTACGGGCGATTCGAGGGCCGCGCCCCCCTGCTGGCCCTCCGCTACCACGGCCATCAGTTCGGCACCTACAACCCCCTGCTGGGGGACGGCCGCGGCTTCCTCTATGGCCAGCTGCGCGATCGCCACGGCCAGTGGCAGGACCTGGGCACCAAGGGGTCCGGCACCACCCCCTGGAGCCGGGGCGGTGATGGCCGCCTCACCCTCAAGGGGGGCGTGCGGGAGGTGATCGCCGGCGAGGCCCTGCACCGCCTCGGCGTCACCACCAGCCGCACCCTGTCCCTGGTCGAGACGGGTGAAGATCTCTGGCGGGGCGATGAACCCTCCCCCACCCGCAGTGCGGTGATGGTGCGCCTGGCCCGTACCCACCTGCGCTTCGGCACCTGCGAGCGACTGCTGTTCCGGCGCCAGCCGGCCCAGCTGGAGCGGCTGCTGCGCCATGTGGTGGCCGTCCACTACCCGCACCTGGCGGCGATTCACAGCGACGGCGAGCCGTTGCTGGTGGCCTTCTATGGCGAGCTGGTGCAGCGGCTGGCGCGGCTGTCGGCCGAATGGATGGCGGCGGGCTTCACCCACGGGGTGCTCAACACCGACAACATGTCCCTGGCCGGCGAGAGCTTCGACTACGGCCCCTTCGCCTTCCTCGAAACCTGGGATCCGGGCTTCACCGCCGCCTATTTCGACCACGACGGCCTCTACGCCTACGGCCGCCAGCCGCTCGTCTGCCGGCACAACCTGCGGCTGCTGCAGGAGCCCCTGGCGATGCTGCTGCCCCGGGCGCCCCTGGAGGCGGCGCTGGAGCCGTTCGGCGAGTTCTACGACGCCCACTACCGCCGTTGTCTGCTGCGCCGCCTCGGCATCGACGCCCCCATCAGCGCCGAGGCGGCCGCCGATCTCCCCGATCCGGTGGCCGCCACCCTGCGGCTGCTGGCCGGCTGGCCCGTGGCCTACGGCACCTTCTTCGCCGCCCTGGCCGGCATCGGCTTCA